>JAEOSY010000336.1 GCA_016840125.1 Candidatus Helarchaeota archaeon
AGGCATGAAGAAGATTAAACTACGAGGTACTTAATTGCCGAGAATATTGAGCCAATTACGAGATGTGAGATACTTTTTTAAAAGGATAGATTTGTCCATCATTTTTCTCTTCAGCTAACTACACTTAAGGGGTATTTTTCAGAATGTAAATTGATTGTATTTTAAAGGGTGTTTAGATGGAGAAAAATGTATTAATAAGTTCAAATATTTATGCGATAATCTTACAGGCATTCCTCTTTACGATCTCATTTCTTCCTTTTGCAGAGGCCTCCATTCTTGCGGATTTGTCTTCAAGAATAATAGCTATCGCTTTGATAATACTCTTTCTAATAAATATTTATATGGAAAAGGCTGGAAAAACCTACACTGGACGATGGGGGCGACCGCTCTCACCTACAAGAGCCTCTATGGGGATTGGGATAGGTTGTTTCGGCGGGTTACCATGGTTTTTCATTGCATGTTCTAATTTTTACTCTTTTGACGCTCTGGCAATTACCTTCCTCATGTTAATGATTATTACTGGTGTAATTGCAATCTTGGGTGGAGTACTCAGAGAAAAATCGTATAGAGTCAACTCTCTTTTTTAGATTATTACAATTAGTAATCAAACTAAAGGTTATAGGTGAATTAGGTGGTGGATTTAAGTCCTTTGAAAATCTCAGGTAGGTGGTTTGTTGATACGGAAGGGCGAAAAGTAATTCTGCGTGGTGTCAACCTCGGGGGGAGTACTAAAGTACCATATAAACCAGATGGAGCAACTAACATTAAAGAAAATTGGCCTCCGACCGATCTCAAAAACGTCTCATGGATAGGTCGCCCCTTTCCGCGCGATGAAGCTGAAGAACACTACACTCGTTTGAAAGCTTGGGGATTCAATTGTTTACGATTCTTGACCACATGGGAAGCTATCGAGCACGCTGGACCGTATCAATATGATGAGGATTATTTAGATTATTATTCTGAAATGGTTTCAATGGCGGGAGATTATGGCTTTTATGTTTTTGTGGATCCCCATCAGGATGTTTGGAGTCGCGTGACCGGAGGAGATGGCGCTCCACTTTGGCTATTTGAAAAAGTTGGGCTGGATTATACTAAGTTCGATGAGGCAGAAATGGCAATTAACATGCAATATCTCTATGATTCCGAGAATAACAAGAGTTATCCGCGCATGACCTGGGGGAATAATTATAAATACTTCACTAATGGGACAATGTGGACTCTCTTTTTTGGTGGGCGAGACTTTGCTCCCAATTTAATGATAAAAGATGAGAGATCAGGTGAAAAACTGAATGTTCAAGATTACTTTTTTACCCATTACATTGGTAGTCTCGAGGAAATAGCAAAACGCGTTAAAGATATGCCACACGTGTTTGGGTTTGACTCACTTAACGAGCCCCATCACGGTTTTATTGGTCACAATGCAAGTATTCGCAACCTTAAAATGAAGAAGGACAAGACTGCAGACCCTCCCCTCCCTGGTCTTGCTTGGAGCCCCGTAGACGGGATGTTTGCGGCCGCTGGAAATTCATTTGAGCTAGAAGAAATTGGATTAATTATCTGGAAATTGAAATTGGGGGTAAAAAGAAAAATAACAGTAAATCCAAAAAATATCTCGATTTGGAAGGAAGGTACAGTCGATTTCTGGAAAGAACACGGGGTTTGGAGTGAGGATGAAAATGGAAATCCTGTAGCTCAGAATGAAGATTACTTTCGGATTGTTAATGGACAGAAAGTTAGTTATACCCGTGATTATTTGCTTCCATTTGCAACTCGTGTAGCGGATGCAATACGAAAATTCAACCCTAATTGGATAATTATTGTAGAAGATGAACCACAAGAAAATCTATTTGAAGGTGAGGGGGGATGGCCGCAAAATACTCCTAATAACATGGTGAACGGCTTTCATTGGTACGACGTTCCTATACTTTTTTTAAAACGGTTTCTCTGGCCTATTTCCTTAGATATAACTCGCATGCGACCTGTTTGGGGTCTTAAAGGGGTTCAGAAAATGTATATCCGCCAACTAAGTATCCAACCAGAGGCCTCTAAAAATATCAATGAAGGGAATTGTCCTATGCTATTGGGAGAATTTGGATGTCACATGGATTTGAATAACGGGAAAAGTTATAAGAAATGGGCCAAAGGAAAACGGGGATGGAAGGTTTTTAAATGGCAAACAATCGCCATTGACTTAATGTATAACGCTATAGATGAACTGTTTTTAAGTAGCACCCAATGGAATTATACTGCAGATAATAATAATAAGTTTGGCGACAAGTGGAACCAAGAAGATTTGTCGATATTTTCACGGGATCAACAACTTGTTAATTGGCGAGAAGATATAAATTCAGGTGGTCGAGCAATCCCAGGATTCTGTCGTCCCTATGCACGCCGTATCGCGGGGACACCAATTCTAATGAAGTTTAATAGAAAGAAAGGAACTTTTCAATTTGAATTTGAACCAGATGAAAAAATTGCTGCCCCTACTGAAATTTATATCCCGTCAATTCAATATCCAAAAGGATTTGAAGTAAAATGTGAAGGGGCGGAATGGACGCTCGTACCAGATGAATCCCTCCTGTTGATTAGTAATCCTGTAAAAACCCATATAACACTTAAATTAGTTCGTAAGAAATAGACAAAATGATAAAGAAAATTTAGAAGGTTGAAAGTGTTGAGACATCCAACGGTATTGGTAAAGGACCCGGCGAAGGGGTTAACACGAAAGATACGAGAATCATTGACTTTTGGTATCATTGTTGGAAATAGGGATTCTTTTCCGGATCATCTGGCAAAGAAAGGGCGGGATGATATTGTTGAAACCCTTAACGGTTTGGGGCATGAAAGTATTATTCTTACCGAGCAAGATACTCCCTTTGGAACGGTCATGACCCATCAGGACGCTCGAAAATGTGCTGAACTGTTTAGAAGTAATGCTGAAAAAATTGACGGAATAATCATAACGCTCCCTAATTTCGGTGACGAGAGAGCTGTTGCGAATACCCTACGGTGGGCCAATCTGGATGTACCTGTATTAATTCACGCAGAATCAGATGTTTTGGGAACTATGAAGATTGGAGAACGGCGTGATTCTTTTTGCGGTAAGATCTCAGTTTGCTCTAACCTGTTACAATATAACATACCATTTACATTAACTACCAATCATACATGTCCAGTCGCGGGAGATCTTTTCAAAGAAGAGATTAAAACCTTTTCCGCAATTTGCCGAGTAGTTAATGGATTAAGAAATGCACGGATTGGTGCTATTGGCGCACGTCCTGCCGCATTTAAAACTGTAAGGTATAGTGAAAAACTATTAGAAAATGCGGGTATTTCCGTTGAAACTCTTGATTTATCTGAAGTCTTGGGACGTGTAAAGGATCGTAAAACAGATAACGGGGTTAAACAACGGATTGATGCAATTAAATCATATGTTAGCATTGGACAGGAGGCGCCAGAGGGGAGTTTAGAGAAGATTGCCAAGCTTGCCATTGTAATTGAAGAATGGATTGAAGAATTTGAATTGGATGCAATTGCATTTCAATGTTGGACCGCAATTGAAGAATATCTAGGCATTGCTCCGTGCGTAGTGCTCAGTAATTTAAGTAATTATCTAATACCAGCTGCTTGTGAAGTGGATGTGACTGGTGCTCTCAGTATGTTGGCGCTGGAACTTGCATCAGGCTCAGCCGCAGCGTTACTGGACTGGAACAACAATTATGGAGATAACCCTGATAAAGCCGTTGTCTTCCATTGTAGTAATTTGCCTGTAGCCCTCCTCGAAAATCCCACCCTAAAAGCGCATTTCTCTAAACGATTTGAAAATAATACTGGGTATGGCACTATTTCTGGGCGAATTCGCTCTGAACCATTTACATATGCCAGAATCTCCACGGATGATTTAGAAGGGGAAATAATTTATTATGCTGGTGAAGGGGAATTTACAGACGATAAACTCAAAACATTTGGTGGCTATGGGGTTGTAGAAATCCCAGAATTACAAGAACTACTTCAGCATATCTGTTTAGCAGGATTCGAGCATCACTTCGCAGCGACGTTAGGAAACGTAGCTGATATATTAATTGAAGCATTTGAAACTTATTTAGGTTTCAACTTTTAATTTCTAATGAGAGACATTAATTATTACTTCAGAGAGGTTGATTTTAATTAATAAAATGCAACTTACTGATATTTCAATTTCTACTGAGGAGCAAAGGGGTAGAAGGGAATGGTTCCAAAGGTCGCAGTATACCAGATATAATACCCAATTATAATGACATTTCCAATGATGGATGCGATTAAGATTGGATATTTCAATGGATTGACCCATTTTATAAGTATTACACCGATTTCCACTCCTAAGAGGATCGCGGATAAAACCATTAATAACCAACCACACTGCCCTTCATAGGTTGCATATCCACTCATGACGAAAATTCCTATCCCCAATGGAATGATAAAGATGATTTCATACCACTTAATCATTCTCTTATCTGTTATAAGAGACTCTCCAATTAGAGCGAGCACAATGAAACCAAAGAAGCCGATATGGATTAAATGGTGACCTATCCATTCATCAGAGTGGTACAGAAATAAGAATAGTTCGGAGGATGTATCATATCCTAATACTCCCCGGAATAAAGCATTGCCATAATCAAACATAAGATGCACCACATGTCCAACAATCACCATGCATATTAATAGAACCGCAAGCAACTCTAGTGTGTATATTACTTTTTTCATTCGGGCTTTCCCAACATCTATCTTACTGAACATGTTTTTTATGAGAACATAGTATAAAATCACGAAGACCGGACCCATTAAAATCACTTCTACGATTGTACCAATTCTAAATGAGAAGGTTAAACCTGCTTCCATTGTTTCTTCAACATTAATTACCACATCTATCCGTCCTGGAATCTCGCCGGGTAATAAATAAAAAAGCATCAATGAAACTAGAAAAATGAGTAAAAATCGCACCGAAATATGGAAATATTTATGGCTTAGGTAGTTCATTTTATCCACTCTGAAAATTCTTATTTAGTGAATTTAAGAGTAGATTCAAAATAAAAAGTTAATTGAGTATCGAGTTATAAATTGTAACTTTATAGGAGAAGAACAAGGAGATAAATTATCGGAATCCACTGAACCACTTCAAAAGAGGCTTTTAAATCTTGAGATAATGCGGGAATCGCGATAGTTAAAATACTCCCATCCAATGACATCTTGAAGATGCCGATATTTGTAAGGATCAAGAGTTTCCATTTATATTCAGGTATTATTTTCACAGTTGAACTTGAATGTAAAAACTATTAATTACAAAAACAAGTATCCATTTTACAGTTATGACAAAAAAAAAGCGCGATCTACTCATCTCTCTACTTGCTGAGGCATCTATAGAAATGAAGAATTTAGGCGATAAAGCTACTCTATGGTCTAATTATGATACATGCCAAGATTTAGGGAATTTTATAGAAAAAGCTAAGACCCGCCTGGCGAAGAACGATAAAACCGATGTTGCAGAACTCTGGTCCATTTTTATACCTACCTCCGACTGGGATGATTCAGGGGGATCCATGATTTTGGCAAATAAAATTTTTGAATTATTAAATAAACTGTATAAAGACACAATTTTACAAAGGGAGAATGGATTGTGATGGAAGAAACAATCAAATGTATTATTTGTGGTAAAGAAGAATTGTCTGAAAAGATAGGCAAGGGTATTTCCTTCTATGTAAAATGGTTTGAGTATCTGCCAGGAAAATGGATTTGTAGGGACTGCAAAGAAGGAGTTCATGATAAAAATTTGCTTCGGTATAAATTCCAGTTTCTGGATCAGGATTCCCTTGCCCGAAAATGAAACCATATAGAAGATTTCAAGAGTATTTTTCTCCCTATTCTCCATACGGTAGACCTATCCAATAAATAGGAAAAAACACTTACTTTTTCTCCTATTTAATAAATTCATTTTTTGCGGAGTTTAACATACCTACCATTATGTTAATAGCTTAGTACCGCTAATTTCAACTATGTTTTAAGCGAGATTTGACAAAAATATACTCGTTTTTTATTTCGATTCTTCGATTTTTGTTGAACATGGTATACTTAGGTTTCCATCATAGGTTCTTATTATATCTTCGAATAACTCTAATGGATCGAGAAAAAAACCTTATTACAGGCGAAAAGTGATGGTTTCCGTATAAATTAAGTTTAACTTTAAAATGTTTATGTAAAAAAGAATAAAATGAGTGGTTTTAATGAGTGAATGGGTAGTTATTGGCTTTAAAGTCAAAAGACACAAGAAAGAAGCGCACTGCGTTCTATCGGAGTCGGCTCGATTTCTTGGGAGGGGTGGCGAGGTAGTAGAACCACAAATACCGGTTGTTTTTACTACATTCATACACTCATCGTTCCATTTTTTGCACTAATTGACATATTCGGTCATCCCCATCATATTCTCATACTCTTTCCCTATTATAGGGAGGATCTGCAAAAATAAGGTCAATTGAATCACTTTTGATAGTTTTTAGGATAGCTACGCAATCATCTAAAATAACCAATGTATTTTTTTTTATAATTGCATTGATGAGGTGTTTTATCAAATAAATCTAAGAGTTCCATCGCAACAACCCATAATTGAGTTATTAAATTTCGTTTTCAATTAATCTTTAATTACCAGAATTCAAAAACTTTCTAGAATTAATTTTTAAGTAAAAAAAAAAATGAATAAAAAAGAGAGAAATTTTCGATAGAAGGGATTTTAACATCAATAAAGGGAAGATCAAATGCCTATAACTGAACTACAATTGAGCGCTCTAATATTGAGAGTCATTTTTTCCACTACCTGTTATTTTTTAGCATTAATCTTTCTTCTAAAGATTATAAATGCAAAAAAAACAGAAATTGAAATATCTCCATTTCTCGGTGTTGGGTTATTTGGTTTTTTTTATGGAATTACGCATATATGTTGGACCTTTTATGATTATAACATATATGAATATGGCTTTGCCATAGTAAACAATCAAAATATCTTAGATATATATAAAACTGCTATCATAGCAGCATTTTGTGGGATAATTACCCTCGTTTTTATTAGTGAAAAAATTTTGGGAAAAACTAAGTACATATTTACTATTTTCAGTATAATTAGCTGCATCTATAGTATCTTTTTTTTATTTAAAATCGATCAAATCCGGTTAGTCGCATATATTTCCATGCCAATTTGTGCAATAATTGTCATTATCGCGTGCATATACACTATATTCTTTAAAACGAAAGGATTTGTCCGAAAAAGATTTGTATTTGCGTTTCTTGGTTTGGTGGGATTTTTTGTATTTTATTTAGTAGAAACAGAAGTGGTAATGAGCCTACTGGGACTTTCACGCGAAATTGGGTCAATAATTTCTACTACAGGGTCAATTGGGTCCTTTATTCTTTGGGCTTCGATTTTTTTAAGCTTTGAGACCTTTACAGAATTTGATTGGACCGAAAAGTTAAGGGAGCTTTTTATAATAGCTCCAAATGGAGCAACCCTATTCCATTATTCTTTTATAAAGAAACCAATTCTTCCCGCACCAGACTTAATTTCTTCAGGGCTCACGGGAATAAAAGATATTCTGGCAGAAATGGTACAAAGTACTAAGGTATTAAAAGTGGTTGACCATCAAGATGTAAAAATTATTTTTGAATATGGAACCTATTCAACGATAGCTTTAATAGTAGATGAAAATTTTAAAATTTATCACTCTAAATTAACTTTGCTAATTGCTAAATTTGAAAATTTGTTCCAAGATTTTCTGTCCCATTGGAGTGGAGAGGTAGAAGTATTTATTCCCTCCAGACGATTAATCGAAGAAATTTTTTCAGTTGAATGAGAATAATAAATTGGGAATAAGTGTTGCAACCACTTGGCATGAAGAGTATGATAGAGAACACCCGCAATGAATATTAGGAGCGAAATTTGAAATAATTTGGTTGATGGTTTTCGAAACTTCTGAATAATTGCTACAAAAAGGACACCCATCGCAATGAATATTGTAGATAGATTTATTGCAATAATCCCTAAATCGACAGTCCATACACCAAAATACATAAAAACCCTCTAGTAAATGAAAAAATCAACAATTTAATTTTTATCATTTATTCATATGAAAACAGTTTTTAATTTCATTTAGTACATCCCCTTAATTTTTTATGATTTAAGAATACTTTTCTCCCTATTTTGGGAACGGTATGCCTATTCAAAAAATAGGAAAATTGAAAACCCAATACCAACACAGATCCAAGCAGAATGAACAAAAGGAAGAATTTTTTCACCAAAACTAAGGGATTAATCTGCTCCACTCACCAGATGGTCCATCTACTATGATTAGGTGATGCTTTCACTATACGCTATATATTTACTTTTGGTAGAGGGGGGTATATGTTCTAGAGAATATTCAAGGAGAGGCCTTTTTTGAGAAAGCTGCGGACGGTGGGGACTCACATTAATTAATTATCCCGCTAAACCTAAAAGAGTAAATAAAATTGAATCCACTCGTATACGCGATTGTAATAAATTCAAGTTTAATGATTCGCTTTTGGCTGAATTATTTAGGAGATCGCCTGGTACAATCTCAGATCATTTATCAAAGGGTAAGAATTTGCCGAAAAACGAAAGCGGATACCATTTATTATTAGATCATTAATTTTAAACGCTTGTAGATTATTTCAGCGATTTAAGGAAACTAAAGATTTAATCGAACTCTAATCTATAAATAGGATTAAACCCTATGAATTCACTTGAAACCTAGGGTATGCATTCTCCGCTTCGGTTTGCTTGACGAACGCGATCTTGCGGAAAACACTCCCGAGCTTATCCCCACTTAAATATATAGCATTTTTTACATTTCAAGAAATTCTAATTAAGAAACAAACTTTCAGCTCTGAAAAAAATTGTCGTGATCCTTTTTTAAATGATAATTTTATGATAATTTTATCTATTTTTCTTATCAATAAAATAGAGGTATAGGATTATGACAAAAAGATTACGAATTATCGGTGCGATAGTAGCTCTTACAGGGGCAATCTTTTATTTTCTAACAATTGGATTAGGTTACATAACGACTTTCAGTCAAGGGGTGCCTATAGTGATTCCAGTGATATACATCATGAGTATTTTTACTATTGCGGTTCTCGGTTGTATTCTCCTATTTATGGATAGAAATCTTGGTGGGATCTTACCAATAATCAGTGGTGTTATGATTACTATAGGATTATTTATCAACTTTGATGCGGGTTCATGGAGCGGTCCCCTCTCGAATAGTTTCCTCTTTGAAATAATTTTACTTATTGCAGGGGGAATTATGGCGCTAGTTGTTGGAACAGAATAGGGACATATATTCAATTCTAATTCTTTTTTTTCTTACCTCAATCTTTTAAGCCGATGACTAATGAGTATTATTAAAGATTAAAGAAGGGATATCATGGATAGTCGAGAGCGAGTACTATCGGCATTGAGCTTAGAAGAACCAGATCAGGTACCAACCCATGTCATATACCTCGATGCAAATAATGTGGATAATATCATGGGTAAACCAGAGCAAACTGATTTTGAGATGATGGCGGAACTACAGAAAGAGTATCCAGACGATTGGATGGACCAACTGAACCAAACTGTAGAACAACTGGAGGTATCCATTTTTTCCCGAATGGTCGAGTCGGTGTTCCAAATTGGTATAGACACGACTCAAGTGGGGATTGTTCCCGTCGATTTCATTAGTGAAGATGAGATGAAGGATATTTTTGGGCGAGTTTGGATGCCGTTAGATAATGAAGGGAATATAAATCCTTACTATAAGCATGGAACTATTGACTCTCCTGAGAAATGGGAAATAATTAAACAGGATATCGAAGATCGTGCTACCGAGAAGTATTGCAAAATGGCAAAGAAATTTTATCGCCGTATTAATAAAAGATTCAAAGAAAAGCATATAGTTATGGTCACCAATGATCTTGCGGGAATTTTCGAAAGTACGTGGCAGGGAATGAGTTGGGAATATTTTACAAAACAACTTTTTACCAATAAAGATTTTATTTCTGAAGTATTCAACACTTTCACGGATTTCACTATCGCGTGGTATAATGCTTATATGGATGGCGGGGCAGAAATTTTTGTTGAATCAGGGGATCTCGCCTTCAAAACAGGTCCGTTCATGTCTCCTAAACTTTTTGAAGAGCTGTTACAGCCATGCTATAAGCGCATTACCAATGCGATACACGAACGGGAGGGTAAAATTATTCTTCATTCCGATGGACATATCACCCCTTTGCTCGATTTCATCGTGAATTGCGGTTTTGATGGGCTTCAAAGCCTTGAACCGACTGCAGGGGTTGATTTAGCGGTTGTTAAAAAGAAAATTGGCGATAGATTATGTTTGCTCGGTAATATCGACACGGGTCAGGTCTTAACCAAAGGTTCCCAAATGGAAGTTGAGGCGGCCGTTAAATATGCAATTAAAACCGCAGGTTCAGATGGTGGTTTTATGGTTTCTGCTTCAAACATGCATCCTGCCGTAAAAGTTCAGAATTTAAAGTGGATGGTTGAATCTACACACAAGTTTGGTAAATATCCTTTGAATTTGAAAGATTAGAACCATGCTATGTTGAAATTTATGAAAAAGAATGGCTTGGAAAATTGGATCATAACCGAGGCAACGCGTAGAGGTTGTTTAATCGTTGGCTTTGCCGAAGTCAATGATGTCACCCGTAAAGAATTTATAAATGATGATCTCCAGATTGATGAGACGCCTGCTAAATCCATTATCATCTTGGCTATGATTTTAGATGACCCAGTTCTAGACGCATGGACTCAATCGCCAACTTGGCCTAAAGGGAAAAATTATATCGATGAAGTGATAGCCCGAGTTGCCACTGTGATTGCTCTAAAATTAACAAAACGGGGTTACCCTTCGCGGACTTTCAGATATGGTGATGCCTATCTAAAGCATGTATCGACACACGCAGGTTTAGGAATTATTGGAAGAAATAATTTATTAATTACACCAGAGTACGGCCCACATATCAGACTTCGAGGGTTACTTACAACGGCTCTATTAATACCATCAAAAAATTTAATCAAAAAGTTTACCCCCTGCGCTAACTGTTCTGCGCCTTGCCTTGAAGTGTGTCCGTCTGGCGCATTCCAATCCCCAAAAAAACCATTGAAAAACGGAACCCCACAATCAGGCTACAATAAAACCATCTGTCGGGAATATTCACTTGCGAATCTAAAGCAAATCGGACCATTCACCTACCTCTGGTGCAGAGCATGTGAAGAAGCCTGCCCAATTGGAAATGAAAACCTTCCAAAAGCCAAATAAAATTTAAAATGTTTGTAGTTGACTAATCCAATTACTATAAATCTTATATTAAAAGGGTTTTTTGATGATTATTGATGCACACTGCCACATTTGGCAACGAGATATGGTTCCAGAGAAGTACTGGCGAAGTTACGCGGCAATGCTCGCCCGTATCGTGCCAGGAGGAACAATTGACCAAGTGATGGATACGGAACTCATGCAACAGAGCATGAATGGTTCCGCTGAACGACTCATTGGAGAAATGGATGGCGCTGGAATTGATAAAGCTGTTGTTTTCGGAGTTGATTGGGGATTAGCTCTTGGCGAGCCGAAGATTCCTATTGAAGAATTCAACAAATATATAGCCGACTCCGCTAAAGAATATTCTGACAAATTGATAGCATTTTTCACGATCGACCCCCGCCGACCAAAAGCTCCTGAATTGTTTGAGAAGGCGCTAACGACATGGGAAATGAAGGGATTAAAGCTCCATCCTACAACGGGCTATCATCCGGATGGTGAAAAAACTTATGAATTATATAAAATCGCAGAGAACTATCAAGTTCCTGTTACAACTCATATTGGATATACTATTGCACTTAAAGGGCGGACAGCTCAAGTAGAATACTTTGATGCTCCAACTACAGATTTCCCAAGTATTGATTTTAATTTCGCACACTTCAATGATGGGGATACAGAGGTGCTAGTAAATATGATGTTTATGAAACCCAACATCTACTGTGATATCTCTGCATATGGTCAAATTCTAATGATGAATTCTCCCCCTGATTTCTATCGCCAACTCCGGTTCGCCATGAACCACGGAGGCGTATCAGCACGGGTAATGTTTGGGTCCGATTGGCCTATGACAAACAATGCCTTGCCACTCGCGAAGTGGGTAAGTACTATACAGAATTTAACAGATCCAAAGATAACCACTATCCTAGAAAAATATGGTTATCGAAAATTCAAAAATAAGGAAATAAAACAAATATTGGGAAAAAATGCTGAGCAATTTATGAAATTTTAATACAATAATAATTCAAGTACCCTATCAACCTTTATTTTTCATTTTTGAAATATACAAGAAATTTTAGATTCACTTAAAAATGGGTGGGATCAAATAATTAAATTAAAACGTATTGTAATCCTCATTTGAAACGTTAAATCTTATCAAGTTTTATTACCTTTCGAATTGAACAATCGGGGTATGTTTATGGAGAAGTTAGAAAAAACTATCGTGAAAAAGGAAACCGAAATTGAAAAGTTAAAACAGAAGCTGAAAGATCAAGAAGATAAGCAAAAAAGAGATCAAAGTAGAATAAAGGAAGAAAATAAAGAACTAAGCAATCGTGTGAAAGAGTTGTTAAAAGAGAAACAGGAAGCTGTTGTTGGAGAAGAACAAGCAACTCACGAAAAGGATCTAATTACTAAGCAGCTAGAGGAGTTGCAAGATGGCAATACGAGACTTCACGAGGAACTCGCCCAAGTGGGTGTTTTAAAAGCGGAGATTACAGGTTTAAAATTACGAATTGAGAATCAAGTCACAGGAACTAAAGAATTGGAACAGATGTTATTAACAAAAGATGAAATTATCGAACAATTACGCAACTCGGAGATAAAATGTAGAGAAGATATACGATCCAAGAATGATGAAATCGCGAAAAGAGAAACCATGATTAGTGTCATGAAATCGGGAAAATTAAATATAGAACAATCACTTGAACACGCTGAAGATAAAGCCCACACCTTAAATCAAGAAATTAGTACATTAAAAACTACACTAATCAATAAAGATGGACAAATTTCACAATTAAATAATAGAATTGAATCCTTAGAAAAAGAAAAGGTTACCCTCAACCAAACAATTTTGAGTAAAGATAACGAGATAAATAAGCTAACCACAGAAAAAGCTTCAATAATTACTAAAAATGCTGCAACGGAAGACAATTTAGCTCAATTAGAGAAAGGCTTAGAGGATGCTGAAGCTGGACTGATTTCCAGCGCCCTTCCAAATCTTGTTAAAGGTGATTCGCAGGCAGCAGAACGAATTGCTGAAATCTCCAGAAGAGTCAAGGCGAATGCAATTCTTTCTATTCCAGAATTTGAAGCGGTACCAGCAATGATCGATCTCGAACACCTACGCACTTCAACAAGGCTACGTATTATGACTTATGTGGACTTTAATAATCCACAACATAAAGAAATATTCAAACTAATCTCTCGCCCAAATATCCTAATTCGTCACAATGAGCAGAGAAATCTTTGGGGTATTAATCGTGATCATGAAGAGCTACTTATTGCGCCGAGGGATGATAAAGGCACTCCAACGGGTTTGATTGTACGAGATTCTTTCCAAATCGAGCTTCTGGGAAATATTTTATTGGAAAATTGGGGTAAATGCCGAAAAAATGTAGATCAATATAGTTTTCCAGAATAGTTTCCCTTATTCTTTTTTATTTTTTTATTGTACCTACTTTTAATTTCCTGCAGAAATCTTCTAATCGTTCTAACATTTCGGTCCCATTATTCTGTTTTTGTTCAATTATTTTAACAATCGCACTTCCCACGATAGCTGCATCTGCTCCACTTTCTAATATAGTCCTTACATGGTTAGGCTCCGAAATTCCGAATCCGACCGCTAAAGGAACCTTTCCTTGTGTGATTGATTTGGCATTTTGTATTAATTTGATAGTGAAATCCTGAACCTTAGTTCGTGCACCTGTCACCCCAAAGACAGAAACAAGATAGAGAAAGCCGGAGGTGAATTTTAAAGTCTCTCGTATGCGGTCTGAAGAAGTAGATGGGGTCGCAAAAAAGATTGTATCTATATCATGGGTATCTGCTATTTTTTTATATTCTTCAGCTTCTTCAATAGGAAGGTCTGGCACAATCACCCCAGTAATTCCGCTTGCACTTGCGGATTCGAAAAATTGCTTTACCCCTATCTTATAAATGGAGTTAAAATAAGTCATTGTTAGGAGTGGTTGTTTATTTCTCTGCTTTATTTCTTCAGCTATTTCGAGCACTTTTTTAGGGGTAATACCCGCTTTTAACGCTCTTATACTAGCCGCCTGAATGGTAGGTCCATCGGCTATTGGGTCTGAGAACGGGATCCCAAGCTCTACGATATCGGCTCCACCCTTAAAGAGCGCTTCGACAATTTCAGGAGTGCTAGAAGGTGTAGGATCTCCTGCAGCAACATACGCGATCAGAGCACCTTCGTTTTTTGTTTTCAATTCCGAAAATGTTCTCCCAATTTCTCTCATATTTTCGCACCTATATACTCCGCTACTACGTTCACGTCCTTATCACCGCGTCCGGATAAACAGACGACAATTAATTGGTCGGGTCTCATTTCCCGAGCAAGGTCAATTGCGAAGGCTAGAGCATGGGCAGATTCCAGTGCGGGAATGATTCCCTCTTTCTTGGACAATTCTTGAAAAGCATTTACAGCATCGCCATCATCAATAATAGCGCATTCAAGCCGCTTAATACTTTTTAAGAACGCATGCTCAGGTCCAACACCTGGATAATCAAGACCAGCTGAGATACTGTGAGTGGGATAAATCTGACCATCACCATCTTGGAGAATGTACGTTTTCATCCCATGAAAAACACCTTCGGACCCACCACCTAATGCAGCTGCATGCTTACCAGTACTTACTCCATGCCCTCCTGCTTCAACACCATATAGTTTTACAGAACTGTCGTCCAAAAATGGGTAAAACGTTCCCATCGCATTGCTGCCACCTCCAATGCAAGCAACAAGCGCATCAGGAAGTCTTTTTTCTATTTTTAGAATTTGCTCTTTAAGCTCTGTTCCAATAACACTCTGAAAATCTCGAACCATCATTGGATATGGGTGAGGTCCAACAACAGATCCCAATAAATAATATGTATCTTGAACATTAGTTACCCAATCTCTCATGGCTTCATTAATGGCGTCCTTTAACGTTTTGGATCCTGACTCAACAGGAATGACCTTTGAGCCCAGGAGTTTCATGCGAAAAACATTGAGTTTCTGTCGTTCTATATCCTCTGTACCCATATAGACCTCGCCATTCAATCCAAGCATAGCACAGGCAATTGCAGTCCCAACACCATGTTGACCCGCTCCAGTTTCTGCAATTATCCGAGTTTTGCCCATTCTTTTTGCAAGCAGTGCTTGTCCGAGAGTATTGTTAATTTTATGAGCACCACCATGTGCTAAATCCTCCCGTTTTAAATAGATTTTAGCGCCCCCAAGCAATTCTGTGAGGTTTTTCGCATAATAAAGAGGTGTAGGTCTCCCGGCGTACTCGGACAGATAATATTTCAATTTATTTTGGAAAATGGGATCGTTTTTTGCCTCTGCATAAGCCTTTTCCAGCTCTTTCACCGCTAACATTAAAGTTTCTGGGACAAATTGCCCCCCATATTTTCCAAATTTACCCTCAATGGGGTATTCCTTCAATTCCATTAAATTTTCACTTCTTTAGCTTTTTTTACAAATTTAAAAACTTTATCACGATCTTTTCTCCCAGGACTAGCCTCAACACCAGTAGATACATCAACTGCATATGGTTTCACGGTTCTGATGGCCTCCTTAATATTCTGTGGGGTTAGCCCACCAGCTAGAACTAAGGGAGTAGGAGCTATCGCTTCTTTAATTCTTTTACTAATCCCCCAATCATGGGTTATTCCTGAACCGCCTTTCTTCTCGGGAACATAGGAGTCAAGAAGGATCGCATCAAGATAATGCGTAAATTTAACAACCCATTCAATTTTCAAACCGGGTTTCACGCGAACTGCGCCAAATAGTTGGACATATGATAATTTATCTCGAATTTTTTGATATGAATCTTCTAATCCATGTATTTGGAGAATACGCGGTTTCAGTTCTTGGTTAATTTTTACTAAATGATCGACATCTTCAGGGACTGTGACCACAACCGGATCTATGTATAATGGGGTGGTCTTAATCAGCTCCTTTGCTTGAGTTATTGAAATATTTCTCGGAGATTGTGGGACATCAACCACCATTCCAATCGCATCCGCACCTGCATCTACTGCTATATTCAGATCCTTCACGGAAGTGATTCCACAGATCTTAACCCGGACTCGATTCATGATGTCTTAAACAACCTTTAACGTTTTTTTGATATCATAACCTCAGATAATTTTTTTATTGCATCATCTAAATCAGAGGATTGCATTAATGAAGATCCAACCAGAATTGCATTTGCTCCCAATGAAGCTAAATACTCTGCGTCAGCATTATTTTTAACGCCACTTTCACTAATTACAATGACACTCTCTGGGATTAAAGGGATCAAATTTGCAGTTGTTTTTAAATTGATTTTTAACGTAGTTAAATCTCTATTATTAATACCTATAATTTCAGCGTCAATATCCAGAGCGATTTTTAATTCATCTTTATTATGAACCTCTACTAAGGCGTCTAATCCCACATCTTTGCATTTTGTTAATAATTTTCCGGTGTTATTTTTTAACAACGCTACAATTAGGAGTACTGCATCAGCATTACAGTTATAGGCTTCGTCAATTTCTTCTTCAGTGGTTATGAAGTCTTTTCTTAACAAAGAGAGAGTTACTTCTTCAGAGATCCCAACAAGATTTTCAATACTTCCTCCGAAATAATTCTCCTCTGTTAAGACTGAGATAGCTGCCGCGCCATTCTTTTGCATTGTTTTAGCTAAATTTGTTGGATCTTGGATTTTGCGTAGGTTGCCTTGAGAAGGAGATCGAGGTTTAATTTCAGAAATGAGTGCTAATCGGTTTTTCTTGTTTTTATTTAGTATTGCATCAGAAAAAGAAATGATATCCTTATTTCGCTCTCTTTGAACTATTTTATGACTTTTGTTATTGGCGATTTCTTCTAAAATATTCAACGCTTATCCTCCAAATTTTCCAGCTTATCTAATTTCCCACCACTCTCTTTAATAAGCAATTTAAGTTTCTCATAAGCATTCCCGGATTCGATGGACTCAGCCGCTATTTCTACACCCTTGAGAAAATCGATCTCTAGTCCAGCTTTTAGTGCCACGGAGGAATTTGCTAAAACAATATCGGTTTTCGGTCCTTTTTGACCATTTAAAAGCTTAATGAAATCTTCAATACAGTCTTCCATAGATTCAGAAGCAAGGATGTCTTTTTGATTACTTACTTTTAGACCAAAATCTTTGGGTGTGACTTCATATGTTTCCAAGTCACCTTCATGGGCCTCTGAAATCCGTGTTTTTCCGATTGTTGAAACCTCATCCAATCCATCCATGCCGTGGACAACCAACGCATGGTGAGCTCCTAAATTAGCCAGTACCTGAGCTAGTGTTTCTGTCAGGTTTGAACTAAAAACACCCATTATTTGATGAGCCGCAAAAGCAGGGTTAGTTAAAGGACCCAATATATTAAAGATTGTCCGGATTCCCATCTCTCTCCGAGGACCTATAGCATACTTCATAGCAGGATGAAATTTAGGGGCAAATAAAAAGCCAATTCCAACTTTATCAATGCATGCTTCTACCTCTTTTGGGGAAAGATCAAGTTTCAAACCTAGTGCTTCCAAGATATCTGCACTTCCACATTTGCTGGTGACCGATCGATTCCCATGTTTCGCTACTGATAAACCACATCCTGCAACAACAAAGGCACTGGCAGTGCTGATATTAAACGTTTTAATTTTATCGCCGCCCGTACCACAAGTATCGATTAACTTTTCCGCCTTTGGGTTAATTCGGTTGGCGAACTCGCGCATTACTTCAGCGCAAGCTGTAATTTCATCAACGGTCTCGCCTTTGAGCCGTAATGCAGTTAAAAATCCTCCAATCTGGGCTTGGGTCGCATTTCCACTCATTATTTCCTTCATTACATCTTTGGCGTCACTTCGCGAAAGGTCGGCACCATCAACTAATTTAGAAATAGCTTCTTTTATCATTTTTTACACTCCATCAAGAAAATTTTTAATTATTTTTTTCCCCTCCAGGGTTAATATGCTCTCAGGATGAAATTGCACTCCAATAATTGGATATTCCTTGTGTCGCATTGCCATGATCTCTTCAAATTCATCTATTGCTCTCGCCGAGATTTCATAACAATCCGGTAAATTCTCCTCTTTTACAACGAGTGAATGATATCTAGTTCCTTCGAATGGATTTTTTATCCCACTAAAAATACCTTTCCCATCATGTTTAATAACGCTAATTTTGCCATGCATGAGATTTTTAGACAACCCCACGGTTCCATCAAAAGCTACCGCCATGGCTTGATGTCCTAGGCATACACCCAAAATTGGGATACTAGAACCAAATTCTTGAATAATTTTTACTGTATTTCCTGCATTTTCGGGACGGCCAGGTCCTGGACTAATGACAATTTTGTCAGGTTTCAGTTCCTTTATTTTATCAATAGGTACATCGTTCATTTTTACTTTTGGCTTTGCACCCAATTCCCCTATATATTGCACAAGGTTATAAACAAAACTATCTATGTTATCTATCACTAAAACTTCAACCATTTAACTCACCATCGTTAATGCTTTCATTAAGGCCCCTGCTTTATTCTCAGATTCATACCATTCCTTCTCTGGTACTGAATCAGCTACAATACCAGACCCAGCTTGAACATATGCATTCTTCCCTTTCTGTATCAGGGTACGTATGGTGATAGCAAAGTCCATATTACCATCCAATCCAAAATATCCGACGGAACCTGCGTATGGCCCACGTCGTTCAATTTCAAGTTCATTGATAATCTCCATAGCTCTCACTTTTGGAGCACCGCTCACAGTCCCTGCGGGAAAAGTGCCGCGTAATGCATCATACGCATCACTTTTTTCTTTTAATATCCCTTCTACTGTTGAAACAATATGCTGGACGTGACTGAATCTTTCAATGATCATTAATTCACTAGCTGTAACCGTCCCATATTTGCAGACTTTTCCGATATCGTTTCGATGCAAGTCAACCAGCATAACATGCTCCGCTCGCTCTTTGGGATCGTTTAGCATCTCATCTGCAAACAATTTATCTTGACGCTCGGTCCTACCTCGCTTAATAGTTCCTGCAATTGGGCGGGTGATGACCCGATTTTCCCCCTCAACACGCACTAGCATTTCTGGACTCGAACCTGTAATGACTAAATCTCCAAATTCGAGAAAATATAAATAAGGCGAGGGATTCAGTGCTTTGAGGGCTAAATATGTCTCATAAGGGTCGGTAGCATCTGCAGAAATACGCTTGGATACTACTACCTGAAAAATATCTCCCGCCCGTATGTATTCTTTCGATTTTTCAACCATCTTCTCAAATTCAGCTTTGGTTGTATTTGAACCAGAATCCACCTTTTTTGGCTCTCTGAAAATCGTGTCACGCCTTTCCGCAGTCATTATAACCTCTTCAACGTCCTCCAATCTGTTTTCAGTAGCCCCTATGTCATCTTTCAACTCAGCTTCATCATTCCCAAACGCACAACTCACAATCTCAATCTCTCTGGTTTTATGATCAAATGCTATATTATCCTTGGTGAAAACAAATTCCGCATCGGGCGTTTTAAGTTCTGTACTTTTTTCTTCAAAGTAGGGTAACCAATATCGAATTAAATCATATGAGAAATAACCTACTGCGCCTCCGAGGAATCGCGGGGATTCCTTTGATTTGACTACCAAATTATGTCCAATACAATGTTTTATCGTATCAATCGGGTCTTTGCCTTTAATTTTATTTTCGGTGAAAATTTCTCCGCTTATTGAGGTTCCCGTGGGTTCGATCGAAATCCGTCCTATGGGCGTAAATCCAACAAACGAGTAGCGAGCGACCTTCTCATCGCCCTCGCATGATTCTAGTAGATAGGTATATTTCGAGTTAGTCTGTTCTTTTACGGCCTTATATACATCGGCGGGGGTTGTTATGTAATATTTAAATCTCTTAACTATCGGCTTTACTAACATTAGATGCACCTAAATTTATTTCTTTAGAGAATATTATTTTTTATAAATGAAGGAAAAAAACGATTATCTTCGAATAATTGTGCGGATAGGTTCTGATCTTTGTGTATACTTCCTGAGGAGCTGGTTCCAAAAAAAACACCTCACTTAATCACCTTAAGACCTTTTTTTAGACCTATCCAAAATTTTGTTTCTTTGCTCTTTTTTTGACACAAGTCTTAAAAATTTACCTTTTTGTTATATTTAAACATCTCTGCTAAAAAATGTACATTTACTTATATTTAGAAAATAGGATGTTATCAGAAAAAAGTGCTTTTTTTTTAGAAGGTTATGAACAGTTCTCCGCATGTATACCGAGAATTGGACCAACTATATTTAAATGAACTAAGGGGGTTAGATCGCGCGAGGGTGCTAAAATACTGAAACGACGAGATAAAGGCAAACTGAAGAAAAAGCTGGCAGAAGATTTTCCCGCACGATATACAGTTATACGACCGGCAGTAAGGGAGTGGATCGAGGAATTAAAACTTCCATTAGAAGAGGAGAAGCAATTATTACATGACATTGCACAGTTAGATGATGATGAAGCAATCGAATTAATCGAAAGTATTTTAAATGAGAGTATATAGAAATGAACCTTTTCTAAATATAGTAATTTCTTTTGAATCTACCATCCTTTTATCTTGAGGTTCGTAAAAGGATTTAAATATTCGTTGAAAAGTTGAATTTTAGAATACCATCCAACTAAATTTTCTCAGGGATTTATATGGTAATAGAAAACATTGGTTTGTATGTGCACCAGGTAGCTCTCAAACATCCTAAACAAAAGGCAATCATCCATGGAGATAAAAAGCTAACCTATAAGCAATTAGACAATCGATTAAATTCTTTAGCAAAGTTTCTAATCAATCTAGGAATAGAGAAGGGTGATCATGTTGCGGTGCTCGCATATAACTGCCCTGAATATCTTGAAATTTACAATGCATGTTATCGGATTGGTGCAGCGTTAGTAGGGATAAATTATCGCTATCAACCCCCTGAAATTCTTTATATCATCCAAGATTCCAAACCCAAAGTCTTCATCCATGGTCCAGAATTTGTCAACGCTGTGAAGTCGATCAAACACGAATGCGAGAGTGTCAAACAGTTTGTGATTACAGGTTTAGAAACGCCAGACGGATATCTAAATTACGATCATGAAGTACTAAAACACTTTACTACCGAACAGCAGGCAATTGAATTAACGGAAGACGACAAAGCTTTTTTAATATACACTGGCGGGACAACTGGTACTCCGAAGGGAGCAGTTTGGACACATAAAGCGGTTAACAACTTAATCGGTATGGGCGGAATGCTGAATTGGACCATGGAAATGTTCAGGCGAATCAAAGAAATGCCCAAAAAGCTGAAGTCTAAGGTAATGAAGATGCTTCCCTTTCCATGGAGCATGGGACGTTTTCCTATCTTTTCGCTGCTTCATACAGATAAACGTCAAGCATCAATTGAAGAAGAACTCATAGAAGGGGCAAGGCAAAATTACCCCGAAGGTACGATTGCGGACAAGGGGGTTGTCAAAAATGTTTTCCTATGGCCACCACCCCTGTTTCACATCTATGGCTGGCTTTCACATCTCATCATTTTATCAGGTGGGACCTTAGTCTTAACTGAGAGTAGGCGATATAATCCCGAAGAGATCTTTAAACTTATAAAAAAGCATAAAGTTACATTTATGATGACGATTGGGGATAAAACAGCACGAGCGTTGCTGAACTCGCCTAAACTTGATAAATACAAAAAAATGG
>JAEOSY010000337.1 GCA_016840125.1 Candidatus Helarchaeota archaeon
GAATGTCTTGAAATCATTAAAATGTAGTGATTAATCAAGTGGTCCTAGAAGAGTTATGATAATGTTTTTGAGTAGAATCTAATACTATATTAGTAGGTTTTAAGTCAAAATTAGTTGGAGCGAGTGATATGCCTAGAAAAACAAGAATTATGAAGGATGAAACGTGGTACCGTCACGCCAATCCCTGGAGTGGTTGGAGCCGTATACTTTCCCAGCCGATACTTTATGTTCCGATATGGTTTTTGCAAGACTTCATTGCAAACCCAGCGCAGAATTGGTATGTCATTTTAGGATTTATTCTAGTAGTAGTATGGTATGCCATAAATCCACGAATTTTCCCCAAACCTAAGAATTATGACAACTGGATTAGTAAAGCTGTGCTAGGCGAGAAGGCCTGGACTACACTAGGTGTAAAAGATATCAATTTCGCCTTTGGCGTTGTCATCGCAATCTTTTTTATCCCCGCTGTGATTTTCTGTTATTTCAAGGATTTCTGGCCCATGATGTTCTTCGCGGTTGTCGCTTTCTTATTGAAGATGTGGTACTTAGAACGGATGGTGTCCTACTACGAAGCCCATCGCGAGGAAATCCCTCCCTCTCCGACCTCTGAATCCTCAGAAAATTCAAGCGATTGACGTGAAATCATCGTTTCAAGACGTTGAGGATTTAGTTTATGACTACATTGCGCGACTCGACAATTCTAAAAATCAGCAGTCGTAAGAACAACAATCGTCTTTTGGTGTTTTTTTAGACGCTTATCATTAGACCAAATTTTTGCATCAAGAGCTAGTGCTAACGCGATATAAACGGCGTCCTTAGGATCTGGAGAAATATTTTCTGCTTTTTCCATAAGTGGGGCTATTTTTTTTAGTGGAATGAACTTGATCTTTCGTTTTAAAAGGCTCAGGAATTGGTCAAATTCCTTTTTAGAACGATGAGTCTTTTCTAAAATCAAGGTTTGATATTTTTGAAATTCTTCCAATAAAAATTCGGGAGCATAGAGTTTAAAATTCATTGTAACAAGTAAATCCGCCGTAGTACTCTTCTTAATTAATGCAGCGAATAGAATATTTGCATCAATTATAAGCTTAATAATTTATTCACCCGTTACACGTTTAGATAATAGTTCACTAATCTCCTGTCCTAATTTTTCTGCATCTTCATAGGAAATTTCACTTTCGGAGGTAAACGCTCGTAAAAATGTGAGGTCAGCAAGTTTTTGTTTAATTGAGGCACGCGCCACCTCAGACCAGTTTATTTCCGGGAATTTATTCATCTCTTCTTTCAATTCATCCGGAATCGATAACGTTATATTAGCCATCACAAACAATCCTTTTTAAAAATTTGTCAGTGAATTATGTGAGAACACAGAATATAAAACTTTGTTAAAAAAGTTAAGTTTCGCGAATATTCATACTTGAATATAACAAAATTCACGGGTTGGATTGAAAGATACGAAATCAGATAGCCTCAATTTTGTAGAACAATTTGGGCAAAATCCTTTAATCTTAATCCATTCCAATAGATGCGTCCTATGAGCGGGCGCATGGCAGTTAGGACACCAAATCTCTTCCTCATGGGCATCAATTGATAATTTACATACGCTACAGACCTCGCCTACGTCACATTCGTGGTTTACCGGGAGATTGAATGTTAGATGATGTATTTTTTCAGATAATTTAGGTAGGACTTTGGTTGAATTAGATAGAGGCGAAGGCAGATTCTCAGCTTTTACACCAACGAATTTTTTGTATGAAATCGATAGTCCGCAGTTGGGACAAAAATGGTTATATTTGAGCCATGAAATAAGATGTGTTTTATGAGCAGGTGCATGGCAGCGTGGACATTTTAATTTTCTCGACGATAAATCCAGTAGGGTATGACAAATCATGCATTTTTGACGTATTTTATCTTTACTAGTAGAATTTCGATTTGCATTCATTATTTTAGTAGTATCCAAAAAGTTATAGAGCAACTGCAGGTCAATATCCACCTTTCTCAAAATATCCCCGTCCACTTCGCGAGAATAGACACGTAGGTCCTCTTTATATTTCGACTTCGCTTCATCCTGGACTATATCAACTAGAATAAAGAGAAGCAGGGCTGAAAGAAAAACAAAAATAAAAACCCACAGATCTCCTATTAAAAATAGAGGGGATATGGCGAGAATAATCAGAAAAATTTTACGCCCGGCTATACAATATTTAATTTTTTGTTTGTTATCTCGCATTCGAGCGCGAAGTGCTTCAGAACCCCTCATTTAGCATCAATATTAATCCAAGAAATTTTCCCCTTTATACCTAGTCCATATTTTCCATATGTTTTGTTTTAATAACTCAACTTTCAATGATGGAATTTTCTGATTCATTGTACATGTTGAAATACATCGTTGTTTTACGTCATCCACACGATCCTGAATACGCCATAAAAGCGCTCGAGTAAGGATCCCAAGCAGCGTAAATGACGAGGTTAATCACGACGGCATAAATGATTAAACAAGCAACAACTACGAGTAAAGTGGTAAGTCTTCTTCTTATTTGATAATGTGTGAAATAAAAGTAAAAAAAAATTGAAAGCGGTAACAAGATGGAAGCTATTAAAGCCGCATCAACAGGATATACGGGCAGACACATCGGCAACCCTCCTTTCCTTAGTAGGAATTAGTGTTATTGGCTGAATTAACATTAATTCAATTATAAATAATACCTTTTGGTGCA
This sequence comes from Candidatus Helarchaeota archaeon, assembly GCA_016840125.1. Next base: position 2,718 of record JAEOSY010000337.1, read on the forward strand.
AATGTTGTATAGAATACCCTAATATAGTTTTTATTTTTTCACCAATCTCATAAGCAAATCGTCTCTATCCCATAACGTCCTTAAACTCCCTTTTTCGTTTGTATAAATGGTAAAAGAATTCACCAATGAACACGAGTTTGCCCAAGACAGGAAAGAGGAGAATATACCAATCATATTCGGAAAGGGGCAGGGAGAAAAGGTTAAAGAGAAAAATCAGATAGACCATAAAAAGGATGACCTGTAGAGGGATAATCCTGAATTTATAAAACTCTTCAGGGAGTATCTTTGGTTGTTTATCTAGCTCTTGTGCTGATGAAGGTAAGTGGTAGTTCGATTCTGAAGGAAGGGATCTCCAGTATTCATATAACTTTGTATTGGTCGCCCCTGAAATCATTTCGCCAAAAGCCAAAAGAATAATTAAGTAAATGAAAGTAGAGGGTGTATCAGCCTGAAAATAACCATACTGGCTAATAAATACAAGGGCAAGAAGCGAATTGGTAAACGCAATAATGAGATAAATTTTTTGGCATTTTGCCATAAACTCCTCGGAGACGGCTTTAGAATCCACGAATTTCTCCCAGAGAAAGTAATATTCAAAGTAGGAAGTAAAGCCTACTATGACAAAGTTAAAGGCAAGTATGAATTCAATAGCTGAACCTGATGATCCAAGGAATGCGACGCAGATCAGATAAAAATAACCAAAGATTAATAAGAAAACAAAAAAAGAAGCACGCATGAGCACTAGAGGCTTCAAAATGGCGAGATTACGCTTTTCGAGATAGGGACTTCCTCCCGAAAAAACGATCGTGGCTATTAACATTCCAATCGACAGATAAAGCAGAACATCCTCAGGGATTGCCAGAAAATTGATAGAGAAGAAAAGGTATAAAAAGATATAAATGAAATAAAGCGCCAAAAAAACATACCAACCTATCAAAAAATTGACAAGGGTTGGTTTGGGTTCCGATCTTTGTTCAGTAAGTCGTTTAGCCTGGAGGAGTTCTTCGAGTTCAACCCTCGCTTTCGGATAATTAAGGGTGGCCCAGGTGATAATTTCATGTTTGGAACGGCTATCTGCTTTGTATCCTCCGATAGCTAGAATGGTTATAAAGAGGATGGTGACCGCAATTCCGATCCAGAGCTCCCACATCAATATAAAAACCACTGCTATAAACGGAATCATTGATAATGCCACCCTCCTTACATATTTAACCCGGTTCAGATATAAATCCTTGGGTATAGTAATTAATTCCATTGAAACATTGCATTTTTTGCAATTAAGGGGTATGACCTTCTCCCAAAACTTGTCAAATTGAGCAGACTCGCAGGATAAGCAAAGGGCAAATTGCTTCGGGAGCATCCGTGGAATTAGAAAATAGTAAATAATTGAAAAGATACCGAGAAATACTCCCACAAAAATTGCTAACGATAACAACAAAATATCTACCAGTTACAATCCCCACACCAAAGTTGATTAGGTTTAGAAAAGCTTCGGATAAAAACTTAATTGAAAATTTTCTAAAAAGATGGCGATTAAGAACATATCGGAATTAATTAATAGCTTATGTTTCCTGACTCAACAAATCTATGATCTCAGGGTCCTGACTCTCGAAGTTTCTCCTCTTATGGTGATATCCTCCCACTAACCTCTACGGATGTGCCACATTGTTCGCAAAACAAGGTTTTCGGATTTATTATGATGCCACAGCACGGGCATTCATTCTGGGGGACCCTTTCAGGCCTCACAGAATTACTAGCTAATTCAACTTTTAAATGGTTAAAGTGTCGAACATGATTTTCGAGATACCATTCAAGCTGGGTGATCTCCTTCTTAAGGAGGGGACCTGATATGAAGCTGAAAGCGCTCGCTTTCTCAAAGAGAATGACTAGAGTACCATTCTCCACTGAGCGTATTTCCACTTCAAGCGCCCGTCTCTCCTGATGTAATGAGGTACCGTAGAGATAGGAATTAGATAATATCTTTTTAATTGAGAATCGCCCTTCCAGCCAGCGTTTAATAGTCTTAAATAGAAACGATTTATTGACTATGAAAAATAACTCTCGTTGAGCTTGCTGAATTCCCTTATACCATCCCCAATTTGGGTGAGAAAAGTCAATGATGAGGTAAACTAAAAAGACGTCAATAATAATTACTATGATCAACACCAAAATAAGGGAACTCCCAAATTCTCCTCCA
>JAEOSY010000026.1 GCA_016840125.1 Candidatus Helarchaeota archaeon
ACTGATGCAATCAGTATAACCATAGAAAATATTGATTCGATAATCGTTGGACGAGTATTTGGGTTAGCACAACTGAGTATTTATTCTTTTGCCTATCGCCTGCCAGAGGTATTGTTGATAAGCAATTTGTGGGTAATTGGTGGGGTAATATTTCCAGCATTTTCAACAATCCAGACACAACCCGATGAACTGCGGAAGGGTTTATTGGTTTCTATTCGCCTGGTTGAATTGATAGCGGTTCCAATTTGTTTTGGTTTAATAATCGCAGCTCATCCAATCATCCTCACTTTGTTTGGGGAACAATGGCTTGAGGCTGTGCCAATATTACGTGTTTTAGCACTTTATGCCTGGGTTAGTTCAATTGGATATCATGTTGGTGGAATATATAAAGCGATGGGACGCCCAGATATTTTACTTAAATTATCCTTAGTAACCCTGGTTGTCATCATTCCAGCTTTGTTAATTGGTTCACGTTTTGGAATTATTGGCATAGCTGTTGCTCAGTTGGTAGCTATGATAATTCGCAGAGGAATTAGTCTATCTATTGCTGCAAAATTAATTAATGTATCAATTTTAGATATCCTAGGTCAACTAAAACCAGCACTAAAGGGTGCCACTTTACTTTTAATTACTACTTTATTTGCTTTACAGATTACGGTGGAATTGAATGTGTTATTGCAATTAACATTAATAATTTTCTCAGGAGCACTTAGCTATTGTAGTATTCTTTGGTTGGTAGAACGTAATAATTTTCTCCATTTAGTACGAATCCTGAAATCATCCCGGTAGATTCGATTTCAATGATTTTCAGGTTGTGGAAGTTTGTATTACGATGAATCATAAATTCATTTTTGTGTGTGGATTACACAGAAGCGGCACATCAATTCTTTCCCGTACTTTGCGAGAACATCCCCAGATTAGCGGATTTCAAAACACCTTATCCCCTGAAGATGAAGGTATGCATTTACAAACAGTTTTCGAACCATCTGGAATTTACGGCGGAGCTGGGGAATTTGGCTTCTATACGAAGGCACACCTTACGGAGACATCCCATTTGGTTACAGAAGAAAATCGAAATAAACTTTATCGAGAATGGAGCCAGTATTGGGATCTAGATAAACCTTTCTTACTCGAGAAGTCTCCTCCCAATTTAATTAGAACACGTTTTCTCAAGACGATTTTTCCAAATTCTTATTTTATTATTTTGCTTCGTCATCCTATTGCAGTCACTTATGCCACGTATGCATGGTATAAAAAGTACCGGATTTACTGGCGGAAGTTCTCACGAATCCTGGAACACTGGATTGTCTGTCATGAAATACTCCTGAAGGATAATCAACATCTCGATCGAGTCTTATTTTTGAAGTATGAAAAATTTGTTAGTAATCCTGTCCTTTGGATGGGACGGATTTATGATTTTCTAGATCTTGATTACCATGAGATAACACAAGAAATAACTCCAAATTTAAACAACAAATACTTTTCTAGGTGGAAAAACGATCAACAAAGGAGATTCTTTAAAAAGCTTAAGAATAGTGACCTATCAGATTTAGAAGTTCGAATAGAAAAATTTGGTTATAGCCTTTTTAATTTAGAAAAGGCTGCTCCATTTGAACCTATTAGATGAAAACTACACTTGGGACGAATGGTAAACTCACCCCGCCAATCGGGAATTTACCAACTCACTTGACTTACAGCGTGGATTGGCGTTTCCTGGTCGAAATGCCCTCTGAATGTCAAATCTTGATATTTTCAGAGGCATATGATGGTTTTGGTTTTCCTCTTTCCCAAGTTTCCAGATCGAAGATAGTAATCTGGAGATGTCAAGAACTCCTGCCATTAAAGAACTCGAGTTCATCCATTACCACCGATGTTGACATTATACAGGCTGAGGCAACTTTCCCTCCATTTCAGAAACATTCTTTTGATTTCATCCTTGTACCCGACGGTTTTCCCAGAAAGACAATTATTCCTATGGTTATTGATCTCTTACGCGAGGGAGGGTCCATAATAATTGGATTTTCTAATCGGTTGTTCGATATTAATTTCATTCGTAATAAGGCAGACAAATCAAAAAGCGAATTCGCTCTCAAGCTTGC
>JAEOSY010000338.1 GCA_016840125.1 Candidatus Helarchaeota archaeon
AGTTAATTTATGTCAATGGGTTAATTATAACAGCGATTTACTAGTACAGGAATTCGAAATTGATGCAGAAACAGCAACTAAATTCTTCTACTATGCTACATTTTCTCCTTCAAATATATTAGATCCTAAATTGGGCGTACCTAATTCCAAAAAAACTGGTTTCGCAGCGACTTGTTTACCTCAATATTCAATTATTCTCTATTTTCAACCAAATATTAAGGATAAAAAACGAATTTTGCCTTATATCAATAAAGAATTATCTTCGGACCGTATTGATGATCTCTATCCCGAAGGAGGAGTTTTCATCGCAATGGGGATGGATTCACCATTGGACGGAATTCAGATCGGATTCGATCGGAGTTGGAAATCCATTCCTAAAAATGCACCGTTAAGTGCAAGTGATAACGCAAAAAAGGGGAAATTAAATGGGAATAAAGGTCTAATTGGACCAATAAATGCTGGATTTGAACGAAATCTTGAAGATCGCCAAACCAAGGTTATAGTACTGACTGCCATAGCAAAAAAGGCTACTGATTGCGAAAAGATCATAATAAATGCTAGACTTCGAGGTTTAAATGAATTAAAACAAAAAAATATTGAACATTGGCTGAATTTATATGAAAAAGTAAATGTTCCATCCAAAGCTGAAGCTTTAGAAAAAAAAGTATCCAGACGTTCCATAATAACTCTTTTCCTCGGTCGTGATCGTAATAGTGGAGCTATTATTGCCTCACCTAGTCGACAACCTCCATATCATTTTGATTGGCCTCGTGACGGTGCATTTTTTGACCTTGCACTTGATCTTGCCGGATTTCCTGAAATAGTTGAACACCATCTTGACTTTTATAGATGTCACCAGCGGAAAAACCGTTTTTCGGTAAGTCTTACATGGCTATTGGGTTTGAAATTCCCTATTTACTCCCCGCAAGGACACTGGCACACTCATTTATATACAGATGGTAAAAAAGGAATGCTTTCATTGATTCCTTTTGAAATTGATGAGACTTCGCTTATAATTTGGGATATTTGGAGGCATGAACGATTTATTCAAGAATTCGATCGCCTTAAATATCAGAAAAAGTATCTCGAAACACTCGAACTGGCAGCTAATGCAATTTATGGTTTTGTTAACAAACGCAAAGGCTGGATCAAGCGGGCTTTTGAGGATGACAACTATGTTCCAAGTGCTACTTTACATGGGGCAACCGCAGTTTTAACCGGACTTGCTTCAGCAATAGATGCAGGAGATAGATGGGGTGCAGACCAAGAAAATATTGAAAAATGGAGAAAAGCATATAAAGAATTGAGAACAGGGATTTTAAAAAGGATAGGAGAAGGGACTATCTTGTCTAAAGGTGGATGGCGCGGTATTCAATGGGCATTATTTCCATCTCCACTCTTTGAAAATTTTAACGATAAAAGAGCAGATCCACTTATTGCTGAATTGATAAGGGAAGTTCGAGAAAAAGTTGAGCTAAAACGTTTAGGTTATGCTTATCTTGCAGAACAACTATTTATACTTGGAATTGTCGCTTCAAAAAGACCCGAGATTCGACCTTTACTTATTCGTGCATTAAATGAAGTAATTAGAAAAATTCCGATCCAAGAGACTTATTCTTTTGGGGAAGTAACCTTATGGATTAGAATGCCTGGACAGAACAATTTAATTCCGCAACAACGAACTAGCATTCCACATCTTTGGACAGGAGTCTGCTCTTATTTGTCTGTTGAATCCCTCTATCGACCTGAAAGATTCTTGAATCAAATTCCTCCTATTCCAAAATATTCTTAATTACGTTTGAGAAAGTGAACACCTTAATTTTTTTATTATTATTACCAACATGTATCGCGGTTGCCCTTACTCCTTCAGGTACCCGTAAATGAACAACGACATACCCCCGAACTTAATGAACACGGACAGGAACTGGAGGAAATAGCGAAGCAGAAAGGGGTCAACGGTGAAAAAGAACTGTAGGAGATTCGCGCCAGGTTCACCCTCAATGATGAGACCGAAAGCATATATCAGAAATCCTGCGAAAATTGCCAGAGATTTCCTCCGGATATCTTCAGCTGAAATTTTCGCCAGATATAAATAACTGGCTGGAATGAATAACATCACAAAGAGACTTGAGAACCCACTCAGGAATTGAGAGATTATCATAATCGGCCAGGCTATTGCGATGATCGTGAGTATCGCTAGAAAAATTGATATCAAATAATATGTCTTCCCTCTGAAAATAACTTTTTCAGCACATACTATGAAAAATAT
>JAEOSY010000339.1 GCA_016840125.1 Candidatus Helarchaeota archaeon
AAATAAACTCACCGATAAGGAATGAATTCCATCTCTTCATTTTCGTATCCATTCAAGTGCTTTTTAAATACGAGTACCCTACCCCAACTTTTCCTTTGGAATTTGGACCGAAAAAACAGCGTTTACGGCTCCCATTGCCACTTTTTTCGAATTTATATTGCGTATTTTCCTAGGTATACTTGGTTCAATTGGTATCACAAGCAACAGGTTAAATACGGTTTCGTTTCGCTTGGTGCTTAAATAGCGTAATTCGAACAATACTTCAGCCCGTGGTCGACTACCGGGATCGTGTGTTAAAAAAATGGATGAATTTTCTGAACCTCATGAGGAAACCCCTGAGGAGATGGAATCCGAACAGGGCGAGAACCCTTACGAACAGGACCTGACAGCCGCCGAGCGTAACGGGGAGTCGGAGGTCCCTGCGGAAGAGGAAAATCCCTACGAAGCGGATTTGACTCCCGAAGAGCGCGCAGGGGGTTCTGATGCGCCACCTGAAGAGGAAAATCCCTACGAGAATGCTCTCACCCATGAGGAGCGCGTGGCGACCCCTGAAGCTCCTGCTATTGAGGAAAATCCGTACGAGAATGCGCTAACGCCCGAGGAGAAAGGGCGGAGTGCTGAAATCCCCGCGCCTGAAAAAAATCCTTTTGAAGAGGCCTTGACTCCCGCCGAGCGGGCCGCTGGCTCCGAAGGGTTGGCTGTAAAAATGAATCCCTATGAGCACGCTTTGACCCCCACCGAACGTGCCGGGACAAATCGACTTGATTTTACTATTCGAGTTGCGAGACCAAATCGTGAAGCCGAACCGATTGTGGCAAAATTCGGAGCCTTAGTGCATGAATACCAGCTGTGGGCCAATAAACACGCCATTGAAGATATGAGAGTTACAAGCGAGTTCAAAGCTTGGATTGAAGCTCACCCCCATCTCACTCAAGCTGAAAAGTCCAAGATCCTCAACTACAGTAAGGGGATGCAGAAGGCAAGTTCGGGTGAGAAGATAAATCGCTTTGAAAGTAATTTGTTTACAAAGGAGACCTCCCCTGCTGACAAGTTAGAATCCGCTCCCCATGAAAACAGAGAACTAGGGAAAATGTCAAGTAATAAAGAGAGAGAGAATCTAGATTCCCCTGAGAATCTTAAAGATAATCTACCTTCGGAATCATCTGAACCACCAACCCGCACGGAAGCATCCAATAAAGCCCCCGAACAACCCACCCCAACTGCTGAAACTCCCGCTTCAAAACCCGAAACCACTGATGAAAAGAAATCTGATCAGAAGGAAGATAGAACCAATGAAACGATTAAAGAATCTGATTCTCTAATAAACAGCCCCAAGAGGCAATCGGAAACAAATTCTAACACCAATGAAAATACATCAGAAATTTCCCAAAACTTTCATGAGGTAATAGAAGAATACAGAGTTCAAACAGGAAAAAAAATCAATCGTGGATTAAAAATCACACAATTATTCAAGGATTGGATTTATAAAAATAATCGTATTAATCCAACTGAAAAACTAGAGTTACTTGATTATGTTACAAATTGTGAAGTTATGATTCAAAAGGGTGTAGAAGGACTTATTTTATTTTCAGATATACCTGCGACAGGGATTGCTAGTCAATTAAATGAACAATTTGGGGTTATAATTGATAATAAGGCTATTTTACGATTTGCTAAAAATAATATTTCGGAAATAGATTATCTGAAACGGTTTGGTCTGCCTCGATGCCCTGAACATATTAAAGCCCTGATTAGAGAAGAAATAAGTGATACAAATCTATCTCAAAGCCAAATCGCTCAAAAAGTCACCAAAAACACGGGATATGAGGTGACTCGAACGATTGTTCGCAAGGTTGCAAGGAGAAATCTGACAGTTAAGGAACACCAAGAAAGATTTCCTCCAACTCAAGGCAGCTATTCTGGAAATATTGAAGGGATGATTTGGGATGTGATCCAAAATACAAACCTTTCGCAAAGAGAAATTGCATACGAAATCTCAAAACATCCAGAGAGAGAAGTAACACGTGTGAAAGTTAAGAGATTTGCAAAGAAAGAAATGTCCCCTAAAGAATATAATGAGAGGTTTCCAACT
>JAEOSY010000027.1 GCA_016840125.1 Candidatus Helarchaeota archaeon
AAAAATAAGAATGTCATTGTAATCTCTTCCTATAACATTTAAATCTCTAGGTAATTCAACAGAGGAGACCAAAAATCCCGAATAATGCACCAAACTTATCCAATGGACCTGAAAGGCAGACTCTTCCAGTCAAAATTCGACAATATAAACCCGATGATAAGAAGAAAGTCCACTCTATTAATCAGCTCTCCTTAGAAATTTCCTTCCGCTATTATTATGACGTATTTCATGAACGGGAACCTGAATTGTTCTTGATAGCGGAATATCAAGATGAAATTGTCGGATTCATTTTAGTGAAGAACGGTGTTAATTTAGGGGAACCAAAGACTGGACTTATTTATGCGATAGCCGTTGAACCTCAATTTCGAAGTCTGGGTGTGGGTTCTCAATTAGTGAATGCAATTGAAAAAGCTCTCAAAGAAAAGGCAGCTAAGAAATTCTTTTTACATGTAAGAACGGAGAACAAGAGGGGCGTTAAATTCTATGAGCAACTGGGATTTGAAACAATACAAAAAATAGAAAAGTTCTACTCTTGGGGCGAGGATGCTTACCGAATGAGAAAAATACTTGGATAACTAATAATTCGCTTTAAATTGATCATATCCAACCTTTTTAAGTGGTACTAAATCCCCGTTTCTGGTCCTGATCATAATTCTCTTGTCTTTAACTACTTTTCCTACTTGCGTAATTTTTAGACCAAGCTCTTCACACCGTTTCTTTACGAGATTCCATTTTTCAGGTTTAATCGTGAGCACTAATTCGAAATCCTCCCCTATGTATAACGCCAATTCAGGCGGATTCAACATATTTGCTTCTGCAACTTTCTTGACTTCTTCCGTAATAGGGAGTTCAGTTTCGCTGATTATCATACCTTTATCACTTGCTTCTCCGATCTTGTGCAATTCAAATGCAAGACCATCCGTAATATCACCTGCAGATGTGATTGCTCTCAATTTAGATAATTCTAGGGCTTCCCTAAGGCGAGCAATTGGCTCCAACACACTATTTAAAATTTTTTCATCTGCGTCTATATTATTTTTTAATAAATACAAACCCAATGCCGCGCTTCCTATCCACCCCGTCACTGCAACGATGTCATTCTCTTTTGCACCACTGCGTAATAAAATTTCCTCCTCATTAGTAAGTCCGATTGCAGTACCCGCCAAAATAATATCTTCCGTCTGATTAGTATCCCCGCCGAATACACAGGTGTCATATTCAACTGCACCAGCGTTCAAACCTTTCGCTATTTCAGCAGCTTCTTCAATAGATATATTCCTTGGAAGTCCAATACTAAAAACAAGCCCCAACGGCTTAGCACCCATAGCTGCGAGATCGCTGATATTAACGATTACCGCTTTCCGTCCCATTTGAAATAGTGTCATTCTTGGAGGGACATGAGTCTTTTTTCCTATCAAATCCGTTGTAACTACCATAAGCTGCTTATTACCGAGACTGATTGCTCCTGCATCTTCGTGGATACCTGTAGGATTTGCAACTCCCATAAACACATGCGGCTGTGTTTTGAAGTATTTCCGAAAGATTTCAATTATTTTAATTTCTGTAATTTCATCTGGCATTTTTTCACTCAATTTAAAACAAGGCAGTAACAAATTTAATTCTTAATGAGGATTAGGAGAAAGGTATGACTCGAGGAGTTTACGCCCTAATCATCGAAAACGGCAAAGACCAAAATATTCAAATTGGGAAATTAGGAATCTTCCCATTTCCGAAGGGATACTATGTGTATGTCGGGAGTGCACTTGGGACAACTTCAAGTAGTTTAGAACATAGACTAAAACGGCACCTCTCATCGTTGAAAAAATTATTTTGGCACATAGATTACTTTCTAAATTCAGAATACGTAAAGATCACTTCCATTTTATATACTAATACCCCCGAACGGAAAGAATGCGCCCTCGCATCAGCTATAGCTCAATTACCGGGCACTAAAACTACAATTTCAGGCTTTGGATCTTCGGATTGTAAAGCTAAATGTGGTGCCCATCTCTTTTACCTCTCCACAAAACGAAATGAGCTCATTACTCAGTTGGAATCTACGTTCTTGAAGCTCAATCTCACTCCAATTCTTCAATCTCAATAGCTTTCGTGATGAATGAGGTCCTCTAAAGGAATTCGGGGTGTTGGTTTGGGTGTTCGCTTAGGTACCCCTATAGGTATAATCGCCACCGGACGGACGCCATCTGTCACTTTTAAGATTTTTCTAACTTCAGATTCACTAAAAGCTCCCACCCAACATGCACCATATCCCAACGCCGTTATAGTTAATAGCATAGTTTGAATAGCTGCGGCTGTATCTTGGATAGAATAAAGATCCACCCCTCGTCTTCCGTACACCACCGCTGACCTCCCCTGATTGGCGCAAACCACCACAACCACCGATGCTCTTGCGATAAATCCTTGCCCTAAAGCTGCTTTTGCCAGCGCTTTTTTTATTTCAGTCGTCTTCACCACTACGAAATCCCATGATTGTCGATTTCCGGCAGACGGCGCTTGAATGGCAGTTTCTAGGATTTGATATAATACCTCATCTGGAATTTTCTCCTCTTTCTTAAAACTGCGAGTTGAACGACGCTTCTTAACAACCTCAAAAAAATCCATTTGTCACACCCAATTTTATTTCCCAATTTAAAGAATAAATATATATTCTCAGAACAAAATAAAGAAAATGAAAATGAAATACACATTTAAAATTGCAGGAGCACCACCGGGCAAAGATATCGTGGAATTAGATATAAATCCGAATGATACCGTCTTGGATATTAAATATAAATTAATAAAGAAGGCAAACTTGAAAATTCCTCCTCAGAACTTGAAGTTCGTAGTCCAAACCGTAGATGAATGACATCTGACAGACTTTTTGGATTAAATTTATTAATACTAAATATTAAATTTTGATAAAACTTTTATTGATTTTGAATTTAGGCTTGGTTTCTTCATGAAAAAATTTGATCTCCACATTCATTCAACCTGTTCCACTCATAAAATCTGGGGTATTGATGGGATTAATACCCCTCAAGAAATTGTGGAGATGGCCGTCCGGGTTGGACTTGATGGCATTGCGATAGCCGACCATAACACAGTAAAAGGCTCGAAGATCGCAATTAAATATGTTAAAGAAAAGAATATTTCACTATTAGTAATACCTGCAGCTGAAGTAAGAAGTGAAGTGGGCGATATACTCGCTATAGGTATTAATGAGGATATTAAAAAGGGTTTATCTGTACTTGAAACTATTGATGCGATAAAAGATCAAAATGGGATAGCGATTGCTGCCCATCCATACAAATATAACACTAAAATTTCAGCAGAACTTAAAAAAATCACTATTGGTAGTCAGTTTGATGCACTCGAAGTATTTAATTCGGATGTCAATATAAAACGCAATTATAAGGCAAAACTTCTTGCTGAACAATTAAATAAACCCGGCGTGGCAAATAGCGATGCTCATTGTATCAGAAGCCTTGGTTATACATACACCAAACTCGACATCGATAATGTCTCTTTAGAAGAGGCATTACGTGCCATACAGAAAAAAAAGATCACGATGCAATGCAAATTTCCCCCTGTTCGCAACGCGTTTTATTTGTATGCTAAAAAGATCGCGAATATGTTTAAAAAGACGATTGGAAAAGGGAATAAGTCCTGTAAATAAAAAAAAATCTTCAACTTAACTTTCAAATTTTATTCCTAAATCTTTCAAAATTTTGTTTGCCTTCGATTTACAGTTTTCTACTTCTTTTTGATTTCCAAATTTCTCGTAAATCTTAGCAAGATATAACCAAGATGACGCCGTCAGTTTTGGGTACTTTGCTGCTGTTGCTAGCTCAAGTGATTTTTCAAATTTTCCTTTTGCCTTATGTAACTCTTCCCGTTTAAAGTGAACTTTTCCAAACCCGATCTCCGCATTAATAATTCCTAAAATTGACTTATGACCTTGGAAATATTTCAAGGCCCGTTTATAATGGTTCTCGGCAATGTCAGTTTGCCCCAATTCTAAATAAATATCTCCAAGTGTTGCATTACAATTCGCCTCCCCCTTTTTGTTGTTGTGTTTTTTCATCTGTCGAACTGCCTTCTCTAGAAGCGATCGCGACTCTGTCAATTTATCTGCATGATAAAAGGCCAAACCCAAGTCAGATAAGGCGCGAGCTTCTCCTCTTCTACCTTTATTCTTTGGCATTTTCCGATAAAGCTTTAAAGATCTTGAAAAAAAATCTATAGCTTCATCATACTTGTCTAAAAAATCGAAAATCGAGCCAATATCGCCCAAAATATCAGCTTCCATCTCCTTATTCCTAGTCTGCCTGGCAAGATAGAGCCCTGTTTCATATGCTGCTAATGCATCCTTTATTAAACTGTTTCTAAAATAAAGGCCTCCAATAATCCCTAAGGTCTCGACTTGAGACTTTTTATCCTTAATTTTCTGAAAGTCAGATAACGCTAATTTAAACGATTGGAGTGCGTCCTTGAATTTATCGCTTTTAGAATAAGAGAAGCCCAGCCCCAAATAAGCTTTCGCCCTCATTTTCCCTTCTATCGCTTTGTTATTTACTACTTTTTTCCAGGATTTAATGGCTTTAGATAGATTGCCTTTCTGGAAAGCTGTAACTGCAATGGCATAAGCTTCTACGGCTTTCTCTTGAGCGATGGTATATAGACCTCCTGAAACAACTAGAACAGCTATAAAAGAAGATAATTTAAAGGTTGTTTTTTTAAAAAAAAGATGAGAGACGTGAGTTTAAATGTGTCGTCGGTAGAAAGTGTTAATTTGAGAGGAAATCTGGAATAATTAGCTGTCCTGGATGCATTTGTACAAAATTAATCCGCGATCTCGGTTTACTTTTCCGTTGATATCGCCGCCTTCTTCGCCTTGGTCTTGGTAACATAATACCCCTGTTTGGATTTTTCAACAATTCTTCAACATCGTTGCGCGCTGTTTCTGTCCATAAAGCGTTCGTATAAGGTGTATAACCTAATAGTAATTGTACCCCTGAACGGGCGTGTAAAACCCAAAAACTTGGCGATTTGTTTGCGAGATAGACATCCGCTTGAATTATTTGTTCTGTAATATCCACCAAATTACGTATTCTCCATACACCCCAAAGGCGCGACGGCGTTTCACTAGGCTTTATTAATTTAATAGAGGCAGCGTATTCCTTTTGACGCCCCCCAAAATGAAGATTTACTGATTTGCCATCCCAAAAAAGGGAGCGTACTCTATCATCTTTCACTATATAGCTATAATCAATCTCATGAACCAGCTTCTGAAAACTCTTCCCAGATAATATTACCTTATTATATTCTTCTGAAATATTGTTTTGGAACTGGGGGATCATTGCGTCAAGATCTACAAAGTTCTCAAGTTCACGGTATCCATCTTTCCACCATGTTGGCATGTTGATTTTCTTTAAATTATATGCGGCATTATTAAATGCAAACTCTACACCATCTGGATCGATGTAAACCCAGAGATTTCGGTTATGTAATCTTCTACCATTCAGGTCGCTGATGAAACTCGGATTAAAGTCCACGCTGGTAACACCCTCCTGTCGAATTCTTTCCTTAAACAGACTGTCTGGAAACCTTATTTTACAGAACGAATGCCCAAATCGTGCGAACCCTTCGAAATCAACGTAATTTTCAGTAACTGTGACGATGGGATCATAATACGCATTCAAATTTACTCCCGGATGGGCCAGCAAAATCCGGTTTAATTGTAATATTCCTGCGCTGAAGAGCTCTGGATTTAAAATTTTGCTTTCTAGGAACGGAACTGTCTTGCTAGACTCAAGTAATGGCTCTAAAACGAGTTGATCATCCGAAACAAAACTACCTCGTATCAATTCCTGTTCTAATATTGCTGACATAATATACTACCCTCTTATTATAGAAACGTTACATGGATAGGACTCTAGTTTCTGATAAATTTAGATAAGAAGTAGTAATTTTAAGCAATTCCCCCTATATTAATGTAGTTTAATCTCTTTGTGTAAATTATTTAAAGAGGTATACCGATAACACAAATGCTTTTAAAAGTCGGCTTCTTTTTTTTAAAAATCCTTATATAAGCAGTTTCAGTTTTTGAAAAGGCGATTTTTGTCGGCTACATTCTATCTGGGACATCAATTCCTAACAGATCTACTAGGATTATCTTTAAAAGGATGTTAATTGCTTGAACCAATTGAAGACGCGCTTCCTTCAATTCTGGTGTTGAAGCCTTTAAGACAGGGACTTGATGATAAAATTCATTGAAGTTATCTGCCAATTCAAGAGCGAAATTTGCAATTTGATGAATATTAAAATTTACAGCAACGTCTTCAATGAGTTGAGGAAATTTCGCACTTAATTTTATTAGTTTAAGTTCAGATTCATGTGTCAATAAGGATGGATCTGGTTTAGTAACTGGCCCTTCATGTTTACGGAAAATCCCTTGTGTCCTCACGTAGGCATATTGAATATACGGAGCACTCTCTCCTTCAAAGTTCAGAACATCTTTCCATTTTATAACAATTTTCTTTTCAGGATTGATTTTTGCTATATAATACTTCACCGCTCCGACTCCAATAATTTCAGCGATTTCCCTCATCTTTTCTTCTGAAAACTCACTCTCATGACGTTTTTTCACTTCTTCAAGGGCCAGCTCAACTGCTCTATTTAGAGCAGCATCTGCCTCAAAACCAATCCAAGTACCTTTTCTTCCACTAAAGGCTTGCTGATCTGGAAGCCACACCCACTTAAAGCTCAGATGATACGAATGTTGATACTCTTTTTCATAACCTGTAATTTTTAAAGCGTGATTAACCACTTCTTGCGGGAATTTCTGTTCATAACCAATGACATTGATGGCTAAATCTCCATGACCGAAGCGTTCAAGATATTCACCTTCTTTACTTGTTTCCCACAGATCTTCACCATTTGGTTGTACTCCCCATTTTTTAAATTTGAATTTCCCCTTAACCAGATTCATTTTAAAAAAGTGTAGACCAATATCTCGCCCTGTATATGTGGCCACTCCATTAGATCTCACAATAATCTTATAGGGTTTTTCCATTTTTTGGTATACTTCCCCAAATTCTGACATATCAACGACAATACACCCTTTATCCTCCCCTTCTACTACTTTATAGACGTTCTCTGATTTCAGAAGTTTTGTGAGGCTTTCCTCAAAAATGCCAGAAGCCATTACATCGCTTTCCCATATGAGCAAATTATAAAAAATATTCATGCGCCAAGCAGTTTCTAATTGCCCTTTCAAGGCAGTTTCAACGAGTTTATTTGCTGTGGGAGCATATTTAGGATTATTATTTTCTAATTTTGCAATAAGCTTTTGAATCTCTTCCTCTAATTTTGGATTCGCTTCAATTTTTTGCGAGGCTTTCGTGTAAAGTAATCCTAGTTTGAAATCTCCTTTCGCATTAGGGTATTTTTTCTCATAATCCTCATCTTTTATATTTAGCTTACCCCAAGTTAAGACTGCCACTTGCCTTCCTAAATCATCCATATAATTCTCTATTTCAACATCATATCCTGCCTTTTTTAAAAGCCGTCCCGTAATATCTCCTAAAACTGCACATCTCATTGTACCCATATGTATTGGCTTAGTTGGATTAGGTGATGTATGCTCTACCACAGCTTTGTGTCCTTTACCAATTGTTAGTGTTCCAAAATTTTCCTGTAGGAGAATAATCTGCTGAAGAATTTCTTTATTAAAGACTTCCCATTTGATATAAAAATTGAGATATCCTACGCCTGCAACCTCAACTCTCGAGAAAAAGGGTAGATTAGTTTGATCGATTTCATTCAAAATCATTTCTGCAATCTGGCGTGGGGATTTTTTCAAATGTTTTGCAAGGTTAAAACAAACAGTGGTAGCGAAATCTCCTAGTTTCGAATCGGGGGGTTCTTCTAATGTATTCATAATTGCATCCGAAGAGATCTCTTCAATTTCTAACTTTCTTAGGATTCTTTCTATTTCTAAGACGATCTGAAATTGTAATAGGAACCAGGGATTTTCCATCGATATACATTCCTTCTCCTTTCTTATCTAAATATAAGGAAGAACGATTGAAATCTGCATAAAAGTAAGTTGTTTTGGAATAAAAAGAGAATGAAAATCTAATTTACGAATTCAAGCCCTTTCTTGGTAATAGTAGCGATTTGGATTTTTCCACCAGAGGCGATATCCCTCTTGCGAGCGGCATCCACGGCTCGTTTGACTAAGTCAACCCCTTCTTTAACAGTTATTTTGTCTTTATAACCAGCTTCCAACACCCCGAAACCGACAACACTTCCACTACCTACAGACGTAAATTGTTTCTCTTCAATAATTGACCCAAATGGGTCCAAACTATATAAATGCGTCCCCTCTTCATCGAATCCCCCAATTAATAAGGCGCTGTAATATGGAAACATCCTGTTTTGAAATAGAAGGACCGCCGTTAATTGAGCTGCTGCTTTCACGAGGGTTGGTTTTCCAAGCTCTAATTCTCTTATTGCCAGTAAAGCAGATAAAGTTTTCACGATCTGCTGACAATCGGCAACCCCACCTGCAATAGTCATCCCAATTCGAGGTGTTATCTGAAAAAGTTTAGTTGCATCCTTGGTGGCAACTAAATAGCCCATTGTCGCTTGTGATTCGGTAGCGAGAACTACACCGTCGCCACAAATTACACCCATTGTTGTGGTTCCAGTCATCAATTTCGGAACTTTTTCAATTTCGTTCGGCATCATATTTTTTCACTCTTTCCTTTACTGAAACTTCCTTATCGTGAGAAAAATCTTCTCTACAATCTTGAAATTATGTAGTTATATCAATTATTAAAGTAATGAATAAAAATTTTCCTTTTTAATTAATCGATATGTTAAAAGATCTCAACTATACGATTTTGAGGACTGATCACTATTCTTTAGGATAAAACCAAGCGGTAAACTCTGGATATTGATCTCCTCGAAGGATACACTTAGTTTCTTTCACATATACGGTATTTGGGAGTTCTAAATAATCTACAATACTTTGTAAAGCTGCTTGAAACACCCCACTCGCGAAATCGCCCCAATTTAAATTCGGTCCTAGAGTAGTTTCATCAATAATAAAAGTGTCATCATTCTTTAGGCCACCACATAAAATACACTTTTCAGTTGTCCAAATGATATGTTCGGGTTCCGGCAGGGCATGGTACGTAATTTCGCTGATATGCTGTCCCAGAAAACTGTACCATGCTGCTTCAACTACAACCGTTAAATCCTTTATATTTTTAGCAAGAAGCCGTTTAACAGTATCTAACCACTCAAACATTAGATCATTACCGGCTCGAATTCCCATTTCATAAAATGCCTGTAAGGCGTTTGGAAGATCCCCATAAATATGGACTAAACCCCTGGCCACCTCACGGATGGCTAAATTTAATAATAAACCATTTGCCTTTTTTGCTCTCCACCATAACCAATGTTTGCCGACCTTTGCCATCATTCTCTCTTTAAATCCAAGTTTCTCTCTTACCATTCCCCGCACCACCTGTCACAAGACTTTCACATAGTGTTCGCAAAATTCGTCCCCTGTTGCCTTCGATTTTCGTACCCGAATTTGAACTTTGGGTAGCAAGCCATATTCCTCATGAGCAAGTATGATATATCTCTCGAGAAATCCATCAATTATACAGCAATATGGCACATCCTTTTCTATCACGCCTTCCCAACATATTGGGCAATTTTTATCAACGATTGTTAAATTATCTCCATCCGATTTAATCGATGCAGAGTAATAAAAGCCGAATTGACTAATCTCATTGAGGATCTTTTTTAAATTACTTGTTTTTGAAGGGCTTTTATATGAATACATGGTCCACGCTACTCCCTCTCCTATCTGGCGAAGGGCATCAATGGCTCCAACCACTCCATACTGTTGTTTGAATAATGATACTATTTGCACATAAAAGGTTGTAAATAGTGTATTATGGACCTTCATCTCGGCTAAATCGGTACGGCTTAATTCACCTTGGGCAGGTCTCTTCCAGACTTCCAATTTGAGTCCCCTTATTACAGTACTAAATTTTTTATTTTGACGGTTTATTATTAATTTCATAATTTATAAGATTTTCAACTGCAAAACTGAATTGAGTTTCACGAATAACAACCAAATTGGTGATAGATATGGTAAAAGTAGGCGATTTTGAACTCCCCGATGGTTTGTATTACTACGAAAAGCACACATGGGTGAAAGTTGAAGGTGACATAGTTCGCGTGGGTCTTGATACGATTGGATTAGCAAGAGCTGGGAAAATCGTATTTATCCGCGTTAAAAAAGGGAAAACTGTTGTTCAAGGAAAGAGCTTCGGGACTGCAGAAGCCGGAAAAGGAGTCGTTCCCCTTTCTGCACCTGTTTCTGGAGATATTGTCGAAGGTAATCCAAATGTTGATAAGCGGAACGTAACAGCACTCAATGATGATCCATACGGCGAGGGTTGGATTGTGAAAATGAAACCCTCCAATCTTGATGCCGAATTACAGACTCTAAAACAAGGCGCTGCTGTAGTCCCATGGGCTGAGGAAGAAATCAAGAAAATTGATGAATAGATTTACTTTCTTAAGAAATTTCTACTCCTTTTTTCCAATTTTTTTTGTTCTTGTCCCCTCTATTCAATATTCAGGGACGAAGGGAAATATTTCTTCAACCAGTTTGGAGGCGGATTCAAATTGAGAAGTATAACTAAGATCTTCAAATTTATCAGAAAATTCTATGAAGAACCTCTCTGCAAATCGTTTTAAAGCAAGTCGTAGTGATTTATTAAATTCATTGGATAATAAAATAAAAGCCAAAGGATATTTTTCAACACTATATATCAAAAGAATGGCTTCCTCCAATTCAATTTGGCGTACAGTTCCTCTATTCACAGTTTCCTGCAGAATTCCGCTAATCCCCTGTAGCATCCCTCCAAATAAATCATTATCAATGGCACTAGAGGTTTTATCCCAAATATGATTAAAGATAGAAAGTCCCCTTTTTGTATCGATTATTGTCAGTCGGGAAGCTCGAAATGGTAAAATATACGCTAGCTTCGGTTGCTTTTTAAAAATATATGCTGTGATCAGAACACCTATTCCAATAGATAATTGCGTAAGAAAAGGATTATTTATCTCTATGCCTAAATTTGGTAGAATTTCAAGAATTACTGGGATAAATGTGAAGAAAATCCCCCCGAAAATTAAGATTAGTGCATCTTTTTTTATGGGATTAGGTGATTTGGTGTAAATTTTGATGGTAAAATAAATCCATAGAACCGCTTGAAAGAGCAGGGCGATCCCAAACAATAAACTAACAACTACTGCCTCATAAAAAAAGAAGATCAAGCCAGCTGTTACTAAATTTGAGAAGAAGAGGATCTTGATGAGATCAATTCTTTCACGAGAAATTGTATCAATAAATAAAATTAAAACGAAAACAGTTCCGAGCAATAGAAAATGAGTGTATGAACTAATCTGTGGAAATTCTAGAAATAAACCTATCTTTTTGAGCATTTCAACAATGAATAAAAACTCTTGGAGCGATCCCCAAACCATAATTAGAAGGAAAAACAAGAAAAGTAACAAGGAATGTCGTGCTTTATCTTTTTTATAGTTTTGATAGGAGAGAATCGTGGCAAAAATAACGGCTATTAAAGCAATAGTACCTATTATTAAACCTATGATGTCATTAACTTCTATAGTCATTGTCTACCTCAAATCTCTTTGTTGAAGTTGTTATCCTTCCTTCTAGATTCAAAGAATTATTCTTTACAGAAACAAAAAAATCTCTTATTTTCTTATCTAATAAGTTTAGTTGGTTGTTTTTGAATTAATTTGATATCGCTTAGTCTTTAATAGTCGTTAGTGTTTTGATTTTTTAATACCTATCAGAACAACTTCTGTTATTTTTAAATAAATGAGGAATCAATAGTTACTTGGTAAAATTCGCTTGCCAATCAAGAAAATTTGGAGGTGATTTAGAACTGCCTGATGAATACCGTCTAACCAAGGCAGTAGATTACCACGGATGAAGCTGCAAACTCCCACAAAAGGAACTTTCCGCGCTCTTGAAAGATGCAAATATCAAGATCCCTCTCACTGGACAAATTCTTGCGGCAGTCGGTGAAGATGCGGCGGTTGTTAAACTCCGAGACGACCTGGCTGTGGTAAAAACACTGGATATCTTTACACCCCTCGTCGATGATGGTTATATCCAAGGCGAAATCACTGCTTGCAATGTCACAAATGATATTTACGCAATGGGTGTCTCTGATATTATCGGTGTTTTAATCTTTGAATCCTTTCCCAATGAAATGCCTCATGAAATTGCTGTCGACCTCCTTAAAGGGTTTCATAACTTCACCAAAAAACTCAATGCTCCCGTTATCGGAGGTCATACCATTATCAATCCTTGGCCATTATTGGGTGGGTGTGCTTTAGGTGTTTCTCATCCTGCAAAAATCACGTACTCTTCAACGGCACAAGCTGGTGATATTCTGCTCCTAACAAAAGCCCTTGGCACACAGCCTGCAATGGCTATTTACCGATTGCTACGTGACTCTGAAATATCTATAGAAGAAATTTTTCCAGATCTTTCGAGGAAAGAATTGGAATATCTTCCCGAAATGGCTATTAAAACAATGACCACAAGCGAAAAACCAGTTGCAGAGATAATCCATGAAATTCCAATTCACGCCTCCACCGATATTACTGGATTTGGGCTGGTAGGACATGCACAAGAAATGGCTGAAAATAGTAAAGTTGACATCGGTATAGAATCGTTCCCCGTATTCAAAAATGCTATAGCCATTTCAAAAAATTTAGGCTATGACCTTGAAAATGGTGCTTCTGCGGAAACCGCCGGTGGTTTGCTCCTTTCGATTCCCCCTGATAAAGTTGATCTGATCGAATCCGAATTAAGAAAGAAGAAAATCCCTGCCTACTCTATTGGAAAAGTGCTAGCAGGGACGGGAAAGGTCCGAGTTTCAGACTCCGTTGAAATTCTCGAGGTTAAAGTGGTTTAATATGAGGAAATAGAAAAAACTACTGAGTCTATTTCTGATTGCCGCCAAGGCAGGCGGAACCGCTTGGTTTTTTATTTAAATAATTATTGATTTTAAAGAATATCCTTGTCTTTTAAGTATTGTAACAATTTTTTAAGCTCAAGCGCCGTTATTAGAAAAAAGCCTTGAGCGTGCGGGTAGGGTTTGTTATATTGGGTGAATTTAGGGTTAATGGTTGGACCAGAAGCTTTAGTAACTTTCCCATCCTCATCAATACATGTAATTACTGCATCAAATGCCTTCTGAATGGGTTCCCAGAATTCTGCATCAATCCACCCATTTCTGATTGCTTTGGATAAGCCATAAGCAATAATTAAAGTCCCTGCCGTTTCAACTTTCGACTTTTCAGAAACTTGATCTAAAAATAATCTCCAAAATCCTTCTTCATCCTGACATAAAAATAGTCCCTCTGCCAATCTTTGAATTTCTGTTATTAACTGTCGCTTGTTTGGATGATCATCACCGAGTTGTTCCGCAACTTCCACTAAACTGGCAATCATCCATCCATTTCCTCTTCCCCATAGGGATCCTTCGTAGAATTTTAGTTTTTTTTCATCCCAAATATGCCGAAACAAACCTGTTTCAGGGTCTTTTAGGTATGCAATGTGGAGCTCCAACTGTTTTATCGCCTCCTCGATATATTTGGGCTCATCTAGAACCTTACCTGCTCTTGCTAAGAATGGGCAAATCATAATCACCGTATCAATCCAGATTTGTGGTGACATTTCCAAATAGTATAGGGCACCTTTATCTGTGCGTTTCAATGAAGGATTTATAAAATAATCCGCTTGTTTTCGAACACTTTCAGAAAATTTCGAGTCTTTTTCACCAGCCTTTAAGTCTGTTTCTGTAAAGTAGAGAACCGATAATCCAATCGTGCCGAAATTTGTTTGAGAAGGATCACCACCACTTAACTTACCCTCTGTTGTTTGAGTTTCGACGGACTCATTTACCTTCTTTCTAACGAAGTTAAGGGCTTCTTCGTCTTGATCATATAAAAATTTCGATAGCACACCGTACATCAACAAACCCTTTCCCCAACTACCGATTGTATACTCCTTATCAAATTGGGTCTTTGAATAATTACAGACTCTGTTTAGGATCTCGTCAAACTTCGATGTCATAAAGATTATTATGAAATTCCAACTTAATAACATTCTCTCAGAAAATACTCAAAGAACCATTTGGGATCATAAATTGGATATAATTAACTGAAACTAAAAGCTTACAGCTTGTCATAAGTCCCTGAATCGATGAACCAAGTGATTGTTTTTTGGAGGGCTTCGTCTATGGATAATCGCGGGCTCCAACCCAGTAAGCGCTTTGCCTTTTCAATACTACATGAATGATGGTGGATTACCATGCGTACTATCTGCCGGTGGAGTAAAGGACCTTTCTTTTTCCGGAAAAGCACTCCGTAGGCAGATCCGAGCAACCCACCCACACGCGCAAGCCAAATGGGAATCCTTCGAATCTTCCCATCGGGTATCTTCAGGAGATCCAGGAGTTTCTCAATCAGTTCTCTGGATGAAATATCTCCCGTTTTGACATTGAACGCTTCACCCGTGGCACGGTCGTCTTCGGCCATTTTCACGAGCCGGTCCGCGATATCGTAGGTGTATGCCCATGAATTTTGTTGATCCCCCTTACCCGGAACCATCATTCTGTTTTGCTTTATTAATTCCAAAATTCGCGTTAAATTTTTCCGATCCTGAGGACCAAAAACCGATGGAGGCCGTATTATTGAAATTGGCACTCCATTCCCTTTATCATATTTCTCCCATAGATACGTTTCAGCTATCATTTTTGATTTGGAATACGAATGGTGACTTTTCCCATACGGTTGATCTTCCTTCACATCCACGAGGCTCTCGTATCCATAAACCGCAAATGTACTCACATGAACCAATTTTTTAACGGATGACGTCTTTTCTATCGCCTCTACAACATACTGCGTGCCTTTCACATTCAGGTCATAGTAATACTTCCAGGGCGCCCACCGTCCTACTGCTGCGGCCGCATGAAAGACATAATCGGGTTGAGCCTCTTTGATACAGTTTAGAATTGATTCGGAAGACGTCAGATCCCCCCTTGAAAAAAACAATTTGTCCGAATTGAATCTTTTTAAGAACGTTAAGTCAGATGTTTCCCTCACCAGACAATGGACTTCATCCCCTCTCTTTAATAGAACATCAACCAGCGAACACCCGACATGCCCCGTGCCACCCGTTACAACTGCGTTCATCTATTAATGGTGAATTTATTCCTTTATAAGTTTGAGATCGTGAGCATATAAAAATTTAAATAACATTCCCCCCGTAAATCTTGTAACTCTTGTTAAGAGAGGTAATGCCTTATGACAAAACCAGAAGAAATTGATTTCGACAACTTAGGATTCGATTACATGGCGACCAAAAGCATGTTTTGGGCGACCCATGATGGCGAGAAATGGACTGACGGTGAGTTGAAACCTTTTGGAACCTTTGAAATTAATCCGTCAGCTTGTATCCTGAATTATGGGCAAGGTGTCTTTGAAGGGATGAAAGCTCAGCGCACAAAAGACGGTAAAATCGTCCTCTTCCGTCCAATTGAAAATGGGAAACGGATGGCTGACTCATGTGCACGGTTATGTATGCCTTCACTCGATCCTGAGAAATTTGTTTATTGGGTAAAAGAAGTTGTTAAAGCGAATAAAGACTACGTACCTCCTTATGGGAAAGGGGCACTCTATATCCGTCCGATTATTTTTGGCTCTGGACCAATACTAGGCGTTGCTCCCGCGCCTGCATACACCATGATTATTTTTGTTATCCCCGTTGGTCCCTACTTCAAAACGGGATTTAATCCCATCAAGCTCGAAATCTCGAAGAAATACCACCGCGCCGCCCCCAAAGGGACCGGAAATATAAAATATGTTGGTAATTATGCGGGTACCATGCTCCCGTCAGAGGAAACCCACGCGGCTGGTTTTGCTCAAATCATTTACTTGGATGCTGGAGAGGAAAAATATATAGAAGAAGTGGGAACTGCTAATTTCTTCTGTATTGTAGATGGAAAATTGCTCACTCCTCAGCTTGGGTCCATTCTTCCTGGAATCACCCGCAAGTCTGTGATTGAACTTGCCAAAGAGAAGCTTGGAATGACCGTCGAAGAACGTAATGTCGGCTATGAAGAAGTTTTCAAAGCATCCGAAGTGCTTTGCACTGGCACTGCTGCTGTTGTTACTCCCATTGGATCTATCATGTTCGAAGGTAAAAATCATGTTTTCAACGATTTCAAAGTCGGCGAAATCACGCAAAAACTCTATGACCTCTTGGTCGGCATTCAACTGAACGAAATCGAAACCCACTACGATTGGGTTGTCAATGTCGAAGATTAAATCTTCAATTAATCCTTTTTTATTTCTTTAAAAATGGGCCTGTAGCCTAGTTTGGTGTGGTTTCCTAAGAAATCTCGAACAAATAGGGCGCCTGCTTGCGGAGCAGGAGGTCTTGAGTTCAAATCTCAACAGGCCCACCATTTTCCTCCTCCAATTATAGAGTAAACTAAGCTTTCTTTTTATAATACTTCCCTTATTTAAATCCTAGTTTCACCTTTACGGTAAATACATTTTAAGATAAATCTAAATTAAAACTAAAATGAGTATTTATATTTTCAAGATCGAATTTGATATTTGAATTTGTAAAGGGTGGGATTGATCTGGCTATTGACATTGTCCAAATTACTGTGCTTCTCTTTAACGCAATAAGTGGAATTCTCGCGATAGCTATTTCATATCTATTTATGCTAAAGATCAAACGAGCGCGTGGTACAGATGTTGATCAATCGACTTTTATTGGAATTTGTTTCTTTTATTTCTTTGCAAGTCTACAATATTTTTCATGGTTTTACTACTTTTATTTCAAATTTGAATTTAGTGTGCAAATTACAGATTTTTACAAATTTTCTTGCATATTGGGATATATAGCGGTACTTGGACTTGTATTTTTTACGGAAAAAATGTCAGGAAAGACAAAATATTCGTTTACCATTCTAAGTTTCACAGTAATCATAATTGGAATAATTATTCCCTTATCTATTGAGGAGATAGCTGTATTTTCCATAATAATAGTACCAATTATGTTATTAGGCTTTTTTATCAACTTCCTTATTGTTCTAATTATTAGAGTTACACGGGAAATTCGGCGAAAGATGCTGATTAGTTTTCTTTTAATAATTGGAGTGCTTTTCTTTGGTTTACTTGATACCGACTTTGGATATAGTTTATTCCCAATTCGTAGGGATTTTGTAAGTATAATTGCAATGATTGGAACAATAAGCACGTCACTTGGAATGGCGAAGTTTTTTTTGAGTTTTGAGACCTTTACCGAGTTCGGATGGAAGGCAAAAATGAGAGAACTCTTCATTATCGCCCCGAATGGGGTAACTCTTCTCTACCATTCTTTTGAACCGAGATCAAGTAGCCAAAGTACGGACTTAGTTACAGCAGGATTAACAGGCGTTCAAGAATTACTAAAAGAGATGATCCAAAGCGATCAAAAATTGCAGACCATCGATCATCAGGATCTCAAAATTTTATTTGAATATGGGGGCCATTCCACAATCGCGCTGGTGGTGCATGAAAACCTCCGGATATACCGCTCTAAATTAGTATCACTGTCTACTCAATTTGAAAATTTGTTCCAAGATGTCCTCGCTCATTGGATTGGAGATGTGGAGGTCTTCCTGCCTGCCAAACAATTAATTAATGAAATTTTTGGTTAAAACTCTACTCTAAAAATTTTTCATAGCGTTCTTTTAGGATGCTGTAAAGGTAAAAAGGATCTTTTATTTCGAACAAAATAGGGTTGCATATTTTACGGTTTATTTTTATTTTATAAAATTCAAATATCCAACTAATTCGGATTTCAAAAGTAAATGTGTGAATTATTATGGATTTGTGGGAGACGATTAACTTTGCAACAACTATAGTCTTCTCTTCTTGTGCATTTTTTATATTTATTCATATGCTAAATAAGCTATTACAATCTAGACATAAATCAAAAGATCTATTACCTTTTTTGGGATTAGCTAATATTTTTCTCTTTATTAGTATTTCTTTTTTGTTTGCTGCTTGGTTCGATTACTATAGATGGGAATCTAGCGTACTAAATGTTGGATTATACAAGTTTCATCTTATATTTCTAATCATTGGCTTAGCCTCTCTTGTTTTTTTAACCGAATACACCTATCAAAAGACAAAATATATCATCACTTTATATACAATTTCTGTGCTGATTGCAGTGATTATTTTCAATTCATATGAATATTTGACCTTACTCCAAACGATTTTTGGTGTGTCAACATTTCTCTTAATTCCGGTTGTTTGGTTCTTTACTTTCTTTAAACCAACATCCGGTTATTTAAGAAATCGAGTTATTTTTGCTTTAATAGGAAGTTTTTTAGTTTTATTAGGAATTTTCGGTAGAAATAATTCTCTAGGACAGATGGTAGGGATATATCTTTATTCCCTAGGAACGCTGATTTCGACTATTGGATTAAGTTTTATTGGTTATGGATTCTCCGCTTTCTCGACGTTTTCGGATATTAGATGGAAAGAAAAATTGCGAGAACTCTTCGTAATTTCCAATACGGGAGTATGTCTATACGCATATTCGTTCGAAAAGAATCTTACTTTGGAAGATTCAGACTTGATTGCTGGGGGGCTCTCAGGTATTCAAATACTACTTTCTGAAATAATGAAAACTAGAGAAGCATTACAACTTATTGATTATCAAAACATTAAGATTATGCTCAGGCAAGCAGAGACCACGGTATATGTTCTGATTATTAAAAAAGAAAGCTCGTTTCTTCAATATAAATTGAATCTCTTTTCAAGAGAATTTCAGACCTTTTTCAAAGATATTTTACAACACTGGCTTGGTCAGATCGATGTCTTCGCTCCAACAAGGACGTTAATTCAGAGAGTATTCGAATTGGATACTCCTAGTTAAAATTCTAATCTATGAATTTTTCATAGCGTTCTCTTAGGATGGTGTAAAGGGAATAAGGAACGCGCCCTTCGTAAAATTGAATGTACAGTCGTTGGAGGAGAAATTTAATGGCGAGCAGATTGAAATCTCCCGAAACAAAAAGTTTCAATAATAATGATACAATTTCCCAATGTTGTAGATACAAAAATAAGAAGGATTGAGATATTTGTTTCTTTTTTAGCGGTCGTCTCTGAGTTTGTCAGCTAACCTTATTCCATTCTTTTCAAAAATGTATCTTAAGCCTTCTCGAAGAATTTCTCCACTCGAAACATAGATACCCATTTTTACAAGTTTATCAATAGTTTCTGAATACGTTTTACTTAAGCGAATACTCACTGTATCTTCGAAACAATCGGATATTTCATTTTCATCCATTATCTTGCACCAGTAAGTATTTGAGTTCAATTCAACATTTAAAATGGTGGTACGGCTGAAAACCCTCTATAATTAAAAATTTTTAAATTCATAATTTTTTAAAAGCATGGATACATTTAATACGTATCACTATTTGAAGGTTTTATGTATAAAAGTAGGAAATACGAGAGTTTAGGGTGAACTTTGGGATATTTCAACTAAGAAGGTAAATTTTTGAACCAAATAGACGATGACGAAGATATAGTCGTGGGGTTAATCCTTTCTACTCTAATTGATTCGAAATTTAAACCACAAATATGGTTTCCTGGGGAGTTAGATCCTAATAAAATTGAAAAGATTATTAGTAGGGCGAATCTGTTTTTTACTACTGAAGAAGCTTGGAGTGGGAAAATATTAATTCTTCCACTACCCATTCACAAATTTCTCGGGATGACTTATTTTTTTGAGGAACCTACAGGAATTTCAACTGGAAAGGTGGTAGCTAGCATTACAATCCTTATAAGGGAAAACGACTATGACTTTTTCTATCAAC
>JAEOSY010000340.1 GCA_016840125.1 Candidatus Helarchaeota archaeon
ACGGAAAGTGAATAAAAGTAAATAAATTTCAATAAATTTGAATAATTTTACTTTAGATTTGAGTGGATGTATTTTGCGCAAAATTCCAATTTGCGCATTTTATGATATAATAATATGATATATGATTGATAGGACGGATTCGCAATGGTTACAACTTGGAAGTTTCCCAGATGTCGAAAAGGTTTTTAATTGCCCGCGCACGGATGTTCTCTATCCGGAAGCGGTAGATCCGGATGCGCCCGAACCGTTTCAGATCCACCAGCCCTGCCTTCACCAAGCTTTGTGAATGATGTCGCACGCTATTCCCGTTCAGCTGGGCGTGCCGGGCTAGGGCGGTAATATTCAGTTCGCCTTCAGTGATCAACACTCTCAAGAGACGGATGCGGCTCTTGGAATGGAGGACTTCCTCTATGGGTAACTCCTGGTTCTGGCTGGCTCGACCTATGATGCAACGCTTCTGAATCAACTGCAGCTGTTGCCGAATTTCATTATCAAAACGCTCCTGTTGGATGGCGTAGACCTTTGCCAATAGCAAGAGCTGGTGCTCGGAGAACTCCCCATCGGCCCACCCTTCCGCCACCTGTACAATACATACGGGATTGAATGTGTTGCACCTTTCTTGGCACGTGGCGCACTCGCTCGGGCGGAATCGGACCTCTGCGGTGTTCAAATTCATCATAAAGTCCCCAAAAGAATTCGTTATCGTTACGACTCCTTTTGTCAAGTCTAGCTGGGCTCCTAGCTCCTGCAAGGTATCTAAAAAGTTCTCGGACATTGCAGCCACTCACTCCCTATCTAAATGCTCGAGTTCCTCAAAATTGAAGCGGTCTAGTATGAGGTTGACCACTACTCAATTCTCATATTTTGTTACTCAATTCGTGAGCTAACTCTTCCACTTCAGGCTCGTCATCTTTCTCTTCATTAGGTTTAATGACCACCAATAAATATTCATTCAGCAAACTGACAACCACCTTCTTTTCATTGCAAGAAAGCGTCACCATAATTGGATACTGCCCTTCGATACTAATCCCCTGAAAAAATGAGGTCAGCGATCGAGATAGGAATCGCAGATCGAAATCAGGATCCTGAGGACCCGCGGCGATGAGCACTTTACCCGTATCGCGCGTGCCGATAAAAACACCCGTATAGCCCGTCCGCTCGATAAATGAGTCAAGGACTTTTCCCTTCATTTCCCAATTGATCAAACACCTTCCACCTTCTTACTTTTGAGATAGCGAGGAAATACGCCGCCCAACGCTCTACTTTCATACAAAGGTAGTAAAAAAAGAGCGGAGCAGCCGAAAACCTTTCTTTTTAAAGTTTCTAGGACCTCGCAGTCTCTGGAAGTGATATGCAAATCCTCCTTTTTAAGAATTGGAGAGTGCTGATGAAAAGTTTAATTCTCTTGAAAATAACCATAATCCAATCCCTCGGTTTCTTCTTCAACTTTTTATAAAATTCCTAAAAGGAGTTTAAACTAGAATGCGATTTTTGCAGTTTCTCGAGCTATCCCAAAACTCGAGTTGTTATTTTAGAAAACTAATTTAATTTTCGTTATAGATTTGGTCTAACATTGGTCTAGTTCGAGGTTCTTTTGCACATTTCTAATTTATGTCGATGAAAAAAAATCGAAAGTAAGAAGAAAATATGTTATATAGGACTTTCTAGGTTTATACTATGATTAGGGGAAAATGAGCTGGAAGTTTTTGACCGTCTGCTTGACCGCGCGGCGGAAATAAATCTGGCTGGCGGGGAGGTTCACAATTAAATACAGCGGTTCATTGAACTTTCGCTGTGAAGCAAGACGTTTGATAACGTACTTTTGCTTCTCGTAGGTTAGAGTAATAGTATCGGGCTTTAAACTCCCCTTCGCCATCGTGTTGAAGAATTTCTCGACCTTAATCAAAAACTCTTCATCAATTTCTCGATCAGCGGTGCCCACCGTGGCTAACACGCCCTGCTGGCGGGAGGCAATGCATCGGGACTGGGCATCCCCGATTTTCATCCCTTTCAAAAGATGCCTAAGGATTTCACTTTTACCTTCCACTAAATCACCATCCGTTGGTAAGTAATTGTCCCTTTTAATAGTGTGACCCCCTAGGGGATAACTGATTCATGTTACGTTCCGACAAAAACCTTCTCAATCCATTCTCCGTATCGCCCCCAGTCGTTCAAGCGAAATGAGAACCAAGTGGAGTGGATTATCAATCGGTTCAAAAGAATGACTAGAAATAAAGAGGGATTCTGATTTTTAGAGGGGCATTTTTACCCTAAAAACACGTCTAGCTGCTTTAGTAGCCGCTTGATCCCCTGTCGGAAGTAGAAGGCATTCGGGGACATCGCGATCATGAGGTGGTGGAAGTCCTCGGGTTCCATGCACTTCGGAAGCTTCCTGATAAAGAGCTTGTACTTCTTCCCCTCGATCAATAGGTCGCCAGGCTCCCCCTGAAACTCCGCAATATCTTGGTAGAACCGCGCAGCCGTTTGCGCATACGCGGGGAAGTGTAATTCGGGATCGAGGCGCGTGGAAGTCACCAACAGCTCCCCCGTTTTCGTGGCAATGACCGCCCCATGATACCCCGTCCGCTCCATGTACTCATCCAGGATCATCTGGAGCAGGTGTTTGTGCTTCAAAATTTGCTGGGTCAAGAGATGGGTGGCAGACATACTTTTAATTAGGTGATCTACCCATATAAATTTTTATGTTGACATGAAAAGTAATATGTCTACATAAAGCTATATATGGGGAAAATGCGCATATTGTAGTGAGATGCCATACCTTCATGTTGTTTTCATAGGGCACCACCGGGAGCGCCTGATGAAATCCATCGAACATTGGTCCAGTCAATATCCTCCCCGGCGCTTCATCTTGGTCACGGGACGGCAGGAGCTGAGCGGCACGCTAAGGGCTATGGAGATCGCAGAAAAGATGCGGGACGATTTAGTATCCAGAATTATTTCGGTCAATATTGTCCCGTTGGAGATGTTGGATACAGTCAAAGCGATTCTCAGTTTGATTGAATTGTTGGGACCCGAAATGAAGCAGGGGTATGAGATCATCCTCAATACCTCCGGGTCCCTGCGAATCTTCTCCGTGATTGCCTACATCCTCGCCTGCCTCCTCAACCTCCGGATTGTGAGTGCCAATCCGCGCTTTGATGAGGAGGATCATGAGATTGGCATTGAGAGTTTTTTCGAAATTCCCATCCTGCTCCGCCCTGAACTCTCCCTGACCCTGCAGGAGCGCGAGATTCTGCACGCCATCGGGTCCGGACAGAGTTCCCTCAAGGAACTCATTACGGTTATTCGCCCGGGAGTGGGGCGCGGGGCAGGACGGAAGATGGATATCGAACGAACCCGGATCAAACCCGCGCTGGATACCTTAGAAAGGGAAGGATTGATCGAGAGGATCCAAGAGCAGAACCGCAAGCGGATCATCCTCACCACGCGCGGGGCGATTTATGCGAAGGCCTTCTCTGCCCTCCAAAGTGCGGAAAATCCATAACCACAGCTATCTATCATAATTTTTACTGGATGCGTTTTGAATATTACTTGTTTTTAATAAAAAAAGAGATTAAGTAAAAAAGTAGGATCTAGGTGCTTATCCACCCATTCCGCCCATATCGATTCCATATTCTTCGCCTAGAATTTCGAAGAGGGGTCGTAGCGCCATAATCTTTGCGATTTCGCCCACTAACTTGATATCACCTGACATGTAGGCGCTCATCATATCGGACTCGCCTTGCATTTGTTTCAAGAATGTATCCTTGTTAATCTCGACAACTAAGTCGGGATCCTCAACCTTGCCGGTCCCGGCACTGAATTTGGTGTCCTTCACAACCATGTACATGTGGACGTCAAGGTCTGGCACGGACATTTGCATCTTCATATCGTCCATGTCTTCAAGTTCTTCTTTAGCTTCTTCAGAATTTTCGATAAGTTCCGCCATGCCTTCGAAGAAGGTTGGCATCACTACACTAGCGAGCGGGATTAACTGCTCCACATCGACGTTAGCCATTTGTTCTCTGATTGCAGGCATAAAGTCCTTGAGGTCTTCGTTTTTTACAACTTCTACAAACCCAATTTCCTTAATTTTACTCATAACCTTTGGGATCACTTCTAGAAGTTTGGCAGCATCTGCCCCTTCAAGATCTTTGAGCATTTTTTTTAAGTCTTCCATTCATATAAACCTCCATAATCTGCTCTGGTTGTTATAAATTGCCTCTCAGCATTTAAATGAATTGCCTCTAAACTGCCAAGCATTTATAACAATTGGAGAATAAGCAATTAGCACAAGAAAATGGATTTAAACCTTTTCTGAAAAACGTGGAGATGTATCATGCCCATAATGAAAAAAGAATTTGAGAAAGTATTAGGAAGGATCCTGAACGATAAAAACCTTACAAAGGAATTCCTCCAAAACCCGCAAACAACTCTCGAAAAGTTTGGATTAAAAACAACTGCAGCAGTCGCCCAGGAAGTTAATCGTCAGGTAAAAGACTTAATGAACCAAGGGAAGACCGTAGATCAAATTATCAATACCATAGAATCTGAAAATCCTCACGGAAATATCATGTAAGTCGTGTGTGTTTTTCTGTCAATGTTTTGGGAGAATCATCGCAAATATATCTAACATACGGTATTGTACGTGCCTATTATGGGCCACGACCTAATATTTTGGTGGTTGAAATGAATTCTAAAAAGAGAGGATATGAGGTAGGTTAGTGCCCATCTTTCCCGATCTAATCCATACCAATTAATACTAGGGATTCTGCGACTGTATCATGTATGTCTCTTTCATAACTGAATCCTTCAATATCTCGAAACTCAATGAGAAATTTATTAAGATATTCCCAAGCGTCTCCCATGTTCTTAAGCTTGACATCATCGACGATGATGGTTTCGACACCCTCTCTGGATACGACTGAGCTGGGTGCCGCGATTCGTTTTAGGATGTCAGGGATGGGCAGTTTCTGCATAATTTCTAAATATCGCTGTGCCACTTTATTCGCAAGTTGGATTGGAAAAAAGCAATGCGTCACGATGTATGGCATTCGTTATCACCTCCTTCTATTGTGAAATCACTCCCAGAAGAAGTCTGAAAGTAATACTATCTAATTTCCCTAGTAGATTTAAATTTTTTCAAACCACGCCACCATCAAATTCAGGAGTGTCGTTAGTTGCTTTTCGCTTAAATCTAGGTTTTGAAGGGATTTAAAATTGCTAAAGGACTTCGGGAGCCTATTTAATCCGCAATCCTTTTAATGGAAGAGGGGGATTGAAAATTGAATAGAAAATGGTGTTATCCAAAGAAAAAAAAACGCTACTGCTCGGATTAGTTTGTCTGTGTGTAATCGGAGTGGGGATGATCCCGTTCTTTACCCCCCCTTATATTTTCGATTATAGCCATATCAATTGGAATGGGGCGGATTTATCAGAAGGCGTTATTGGAGATCACACCTATTTTAATAATTTTCCCAATTTTACCCAACCAACTCATTTAAATGTCTATGATGTGAGGGGACTTCCATACGAGCAACAACTTGTCTTGACCACCTTACAAGGTCTCGTGAATAAGGCGAATACTTCACTTTATTTGATCTATCGGAGTTCTGATCAATTTTGGTTGGATCGATTACACGACTACTACGGGGTGAATTACACCAACCTAAATAACGAAACCTATTGGCAAATTATCGAGAGATATAATTCATCAATTAAAGGCGTTATAATCTATGATCAAAACTTTTTAGATTCCGTCAACGTCGCAACCTTTTTGGCAGGGTTGAATGAGTGTGTAGTAGTCCACCCCAACATGGTGAATAATTTTTCTAGTTTATTGGGATTAAGCGCCTTCTATGATTTCCGCGGGAACTACACATCTCGAGTCGAACTCTACACATGGGCGTTTGAAAACTTCTGGCCATTGGCAAATCAAAAAATGATCGCCAGTCGTCCTCCAGATAAAGTCTATTTCCGCGATTACATAGTAGCGGCATCTCCTCCCATTTTCACGTTCTGGCTCGAGGTCGGGCCTTTTGGAAATCTTGAGGAAGTTAAACTATTCCGCCGGATCATCGCGGAAACTCCGGCGAATATTCCCGTGTGGGGATGGTTCACAGACCCGGGGGGGGCTGCTGGGGAGTATGAGGCTGTAAAAGCCATTTCGCATTCTGGGAAATACTCATTTTGTGCTGCGATTCCAGATCTAACTGTCCTAAGTGCTTTTAGCGACCCATTGCTTACCCAAAAGCCGGTGAGCTTCAATGCCTCGAGCTATCCCCTTGAGAACAAGGTTTATCTGGCTTGTACAGTATCAGACGGCGATAATGTGGATTATGTGTCCAATTTCCTACGCACTAACATTTGGCAGAGCCCAGATCGGGGCACCGTCCCAGTAGGAATAACGCTGGAGCCGCTAATGGCACGAATATCGCCTGTTATCCTGAGATATTACTACGAGAATGCGACAAGTAATGAATACTTTTTGGCGGGACCATCTGGAGCTGGATACTGCTATGTGGATATGAACCCCTCGTTCCCAGACTACTTGAACACCACCAAATACGCCATGGACCAGTCTGACATGCGACAGGTGTGGCTTCTGAATGGTTACGAGGGGTATATGCCTATTTACTCCACCGAGGTCTTGAATGCGTACACCTCCCCGAATTGTAATTTCTCTGGAATTTACCTGGATTATCATGATTTCCAAGCGGAATCCAACGTTCTGATGAACGGCGTACCAGTATTTCATTCCATGTGGGTGGAACGTGAGAATGAGATACTCGGCAAGTTAAATTCCATTGCGCTCACAAGCCCTGATCAACCTGTGTTCGTGTGGATAGCTTACAATTCCTGGGACTTCGACTTCACCGCAATAAAAAATGTTTTTGATGCTCTACCAAATGATACGTATACATTTCTGAGACCGGATCAGTTTGCAGAGCTCTTTAAGCATTATGAGGAGGAAATAAAGACCGAAGGTTGGTTGAATGAGACCTCTGTTCTCATTTTAACTACGATTTTTTTGGTTATTGGAGTATTGGCTCTTTCCTTTATTTGGCTCTTTCATAAAACTAGAGTAGATAATGAGATGGAAGAAACCGCTCATAGAAATTCAAGCTTTCGCTCTCTGTTTAAGGTTTTCTATGTTGTTTTAGACCTCGCATTTTTGCTCGTAGTGAATATTTGTTTCTATTCTACCATTCTTAGTGCTATCTATCTCTTCCTACTACTTATTTTTATAATTATAGGGATCTATTTAAGAAAGCCCCTGGAGAAAGCTATTGGGATCAAGGAAACCCTCCTGCTTTCGATTGGTCTCGGCGCCCTAGGTTTGGTCTTATTTGCAATTGATCCTCAATTCATAATTATCCTTAGTTTTACCTTTGGGATCTTAATTTCGCGACAGATGCAATCGAACCATTTGTTATTTAAGTCTTCAGATTTAGGTAAACGATCATTTCTTTACTCAATGCTAATTGCAACAGCAGTCTTATTGCTCGTTCCTTATCAATTTTACCCACTCTTAATTTGGATAGTTGCAGGAATCTTTATAGTGCTTGCGGGTGTAATTATAATAAGTTTGAAAGAATCTCATCTTGCCTATTTCGGAAATTTCACAGGGAATATTAGCCATTGGTATCTAAAAGGCATTGCTTTTGGACTTCTCTTGATCTTTTTACTCAACCCACTTTTTGCACCAGAACGCTTCTTTTTCCATGTATTTTGGGGATTGGAAAATTTTCCAACCAGGCTAGCACTCGGTTTCACCATTGCAGCAATTTATATGTACTCCATTCTACTATTTGAAATTCTAAGAATAAAAAATGTGAAATTTTCAAGAATTATTGTGGTATCTTTACTGGGTGCTGGAATTTTCTGCTACTTGGTTATGCCATTCCTCTTGCAGAATGTTTTTATCTTCCTCTTATCTTTTTTCCTATTTATTACCGGCTTCATAGCGCTAATCGATATTAGCTTCATTCGGGCATTACAATTTTCTCAATTTCAAGATGTAAGGGATGACCTTTCCGTATCATCAAGGGGACATTCTGGTTTTATCTCACAGTCACTATTCTGGGTAATAATTGGGTTATTTTTATTCTACATCCCTCCAACAATAATTGTCGTGGATGCACAGGCCATCTTCGAACTACTGGGTCTCACGGGCATTCAACAGTTGAGTTGGTCCCCTATGTTTTGGACCCTTTTTTACAGCCCTGCGATTTATATGGTGTTAGTTGTGCCCATCACGGTTTTTGTTCTGATTTTTGGAATATCCAAAACGCTAATAGGTTAAAATTTGCTATCTCTTCAGATGGAAACATACTCAAGACAATGAATGTTGATATTATTTCGGCTCGGTTTATCGCGGGGAAATTGCAGGGGGACATCTCAGGGGTTAAAATCGATATTTTGAGCTGATTCGATGAGATGTTTGCTAGAGGTCGGAATTTTCGATGTACGATTTAAAACCATGAGAATACTTGAACCATAAAAAATTACTTTAAATATGAGTTCCCCCCATTCATACAAGGTTCTCCTTTGCTTTGCTATTCTGATAGGAAGGTATTTCCCACACTTAATACAAAAGATTTTTACCCGAATATCTTCTCCATTTCTAATTGTAATTTTCTCGAGGACACTTGAATCTAAAAGTAATGGAATACATTGGTTACTAATTGATTTCACCTCACTTTTTCTATGAGATTATAAAAAAACACTATGAGAAACACCAACCGCCTTCAATAAAAATTACTTTATTCACATATGCAATAAAACCTAATTTTCTACATTGATGTAAAATCATGAAGTTTTTTATAATCCCTTTTAAGTAATTATACAAAAGGATATAAAAAAGGTGAAAGGAGAATTGGAAGCAAAGGGAATTCCTGATGAGAATAAAATTCCTATCGAAAAAAAAGTATTCTCTGGTGCTAAAGTAAAAAATTTTGACCAAATTAAGGAAGGTATATCGGAGAAACTCCCCCCACCAAATGTTCGTAATGGTGCCTGTTGTAATAATTGTCAAAATGCTTCAGAAAGAGATTTACACAACATATATTGTAGAATTTTTTTAGTTTTAATGAAAAAATACGTAGTATATGATGCTTTTCAAATGAAAAAACTATCTTCCACAGCTGCTCGAAAGACAATATTGAAAGAAATCAGAAAATTTGAAGAGCGAGAAAATAATTTCGTATAGAATTATAAGAGATGGATGGGATAGATTTAATTCAGAAAACAAGTAAAATCAAAATTGGTATCTTAGTTACTACGATAATTTCGTATGTATGTTTTTTAATAAGCCATTTTTTGGTTTGGGGGTTTATTTTATCTAAGGGCTCATTATTTTCATTTACAGGTTTAGTTTCACCGTCGGCTATGAATTCTATAGGTTGGATAAACATTCTGTTTGTAATAGGATTCTATAATTATACTAATTTTTATTTTAAAAAACTGATGAGAAAAGACTATCGCATGCATTGGATTTTGAATAACATAATTATAGTTGCTTGTACCGCAACCTTCATACACGCCCTAATTGGGGTATATATAGGTTGGGAGCCATGGTTCTCTTTGGATCATGTGGTATTCGGATTTTATGTATGGCTGGTCTCAGTGATAGTAACTATTGGAGTGCTAATCTATCTTAATGTAATATTTCTAAAAATACATGAATTAAAAAATCTTTATGTGGAAGCAGATATAATGTCTCCCTTTACACCTACTATCAAATTAAATTAATAGCTAACGTTGATTTTTAATTGAATTAGATGAATAGAGGGGTTTTATGGTTAAAATCCCCTTCTTGGCTTGTTTGAGAATATTAAAAAATTAAAATTGATAATTTAGAGAATAATCTTTTATTCAAATCCATTGTCATTATTAAATGTAATTTAATTACAATTCGAGAGGGATAAAAAGTGCTAGGAATGAATGGAAAACTTGCTCGAGTAAATTTAACTGATAATAAGATAATGATTGATAATCTGAATGAAGATGTAATCAAGAAATATCTCGGTGGATTAGGTATTGCAATGCGAATCCTTTACGATGAAGTGCCCCCAGAAGTAAAACCACTTGATCCGGCAAATAAATTAATATTTATGATTGGACCTTTGACCAGTTTAATTGGGTCAACTACACGACATGTGGTAGTCGCTAAAAGCCCTTTGTCGGGTATACTGGGGGAGAGCTACAGTGGCGGATTTTGGAGTTATGAATTGCGAAAAGCGGGATTAGATGGGATTATAGTAGAAGGTAAGGCCAGTGAGCCAGTTTATCTATGGATTAACGATGGGACGATTGAAATAAAAAAGGCAAATGATATCTGGGAACTAGACGCGATGGAGACCCAAAAAAAGATCCAAGAAGTATTGGGAGATGAGAAGATACGAGTAGCCTGCATAGGGCAAGCAGGGATAAATTTAGTGAAATACGCATGTATCATGAATGAGCGAAATGCAGCAGGACGCTGTGGAATGGGCGCAGTAATGGGGTCTAAGAATTTGAAAGCTATTGCAGTACGGGGAACCAAAGATATCAAAGAATTAGTAGAGGATAAGGAAACCTTTAAAGAGTTAGCAAAGGAAGCAACTAAGGGAATTTCTGATCATATAATAGTCAGTTTGAGCCTAGCTCCAGCAGGTACAACTGCAACCATAGATCTTTTGAATAGAGCAGGAGATGTTCCTCACGGATATTGGAAAGTTGGCGCTTGGAACGGAGATAAGAAACTTAAAGAACGCAAATGGAAGAAAACGATCGTTGATCATGAATCCTGCTATTTCTGCCCCGTAAGATGTAAAAAAATAAATGAAATTAAAGTAAAAGAAACGGACGAAGTGTTATTCCACGGGGTCGGGCCAGAATATGAAACAGTCTCTGGATTTGGACCCTTACTTTTGAATGATGATTTTTTAACGATCTTTAAAGCTAACGAATTATGTAATCATTTTGGGGTTGATACTATCTCTTGTAGTGAAACTATTGGCTTTGCTATGGAATGTTGGGAACGAGGAATAATCACTGAGAAGGAAACCGATGGAATCAATCTAGAATGGGGGAATAAAGAGGCAATCTTGAAGTTAATTGAGATGATTTCACTCCGTCAAGGTGTCGGTGACCTGCTAGCAGAGGGCGTCGATA
This sequence comes from Candidatus Helarchaeota archaeon, assembly GCA_016840125.1. The sequence goes on from JAEOSY010000340.1 coordinate 11,158, forward strand.
AGACTGCTGAGAAACTAGGAAAGAATGCAAAAGATTTTGCCGTTACTGTCAAAGGAGTTGAAGTTCCGCATCATGATCCGCGATCATTTCAAACCATGGCTTTGACATATGCAACGGGTACTCATGGAGCTAATCATTGTGAGGCGTTTACCCTATTTTTGACCACTATGCCGCATCCCGAAATAGGTTTCAATGATCGAGTACCAAGAGAGATCACTGATCCGGAACTGGCAGCAAAAGCGGTGAAGGCGATCCAAGATCTTACCGCTGCAAAAAATTCGCTGCTGATATGCGGATTGATTGGGAATGCAATTCCCTCTGAGCCCCTAATGAACTTATTGAAAGCAGAAAGAGGAATTGATCTTAGCTGGGATGATTTCCTTGTTGCTGGAGAACGGATCTTTAATCTAAAAAGAATGTATGATGTTCGTTGCGGCATTTCTAAAAAGGATGATACCCTTCCACACATTCTTATAAAGGAACCATTACCCGATGGAGGCGCTGCTGGAAGCCTACCAGATCTGGACAATATGTTAACGGCTTACTACAAACTCCGTGGCTGGTCTGATGATGGAATACCCACCGATATGACACTTAAAAAATTGGATGTAATCGTAGATTAAGGTAATATCAGTTCATCAACGGAAATTAATCACCTCTAAAGGGATATATTTAATTATATATTTGAAATACTGCGGTAATGCTTGCGCTCAACCTTAAAATTAATTACAAATCTAATTTTATTCGCTTTTTATTTTCGCTATATAAAAAAAAAGGGGTGAATGTTAAATTATAACACTTTAAAAAAAATGTATCATAATTGCGTTCGAGTAAATCCAAATGTTTCACGGCTAGTTCGTCGTTTAATTTCTTTAGCTCTACATCACCGCGGATGTTTTCTATTAAATATTCGGGGTAGAATTCTCTCGCAGTGATATCTGTTACCAGCATTACCCATTCTACTTTTTGCTCGTCTTTAATGATTGTCACTATTCCTTTTTTCTGCAAATACTTGAGCAGGTCCTGTGTTTCCGCAGGATCTTGTGCAGGGTCTTGAGGGATTTTCTTTAGTTGGTAGGGTTTTGCTCTCAGAAGCAATAGAATATCTATCACATTAGCTTCCTTCAAGTCCTCCGCAACAAGCAAGTTGTCATCGTCGCTAGGTTCATACTTTGAAAAGAATTTATTGACTTCCCCTAGGTATGTCTTCGCAACTAACGGCGTTGGTAGGTCTGCCATGGCCTCATCAACGAGTTTCTGCGCAGGTCTTCTGAAAACAATGAAATCCGCAATCAGAAAAAGATATAATTGATAATTGATCCACTCTTCCTGGGCAACCTCCGTCCTAACAAAGAGATCTAGGACAACTAGAGGTTTCCCAACTATTTTAAATTATGATTAATTTATTTCTATTCTATATTCCAACAATAATCGTGGTGGATCTACAAGCGATTTTCGCCATGTTCGGCATGATTGGCATTGAGCAATTTACGTAGTCGCCCCTGCTTTGGATATTCTTCTACGCTCCTCCGATTTACATGTTCAGGGTCGTTCCCATCACAATATACGTATTGAAAGTAGATATAATTTCAGTTATTAACAAGGTATTTTAAGTTCCTTTGACTACAATCTAGACTAGAAAAGAGTAGGTGAATGTCAATTTCTCAGAAACAGGACGCGGAAGCTGGATTTGAAACCCATTTCAGTGCGAAAATTACAGATATCATGGCGAGGTTTCTGAAGAGTATTCCAAAAATTTGGGTAGCAAAAATTAGAGCGAAGATTTTGCTGAAAAAGCTACCAGAATATGAGGAATCCTTGAAACTGCCTAATTCAAATGAAATATTCGAGTGGATTGAAAGGATCTGTGAAACTCCCCATCGCCGTCCTGGAACTCCAGAAGGACATGAAGCAGAACAATGGGTTGCGAAAAAGTTAAAGGAATTTGGATTAATTAATGTCACAATGGATCCTATTCCCATCACGGTCTGGAATGCAGAACGTTGGTCTTTGAAAGTTGATAATCGCGAAATCCCTAGCTTCTTTATTTTGAACACGGGATTCACTCCCTCTGAAGGATTAACCGCGCCTCTTGTTTATGTTGGTACAGGAACTCGGAAAAATTTTGCCAAGGTTGAAGTTGCTGATAAAATAGTTGTGGCTGACGTTCCTTTCCCGTATATACCCACAGGTGCCCTAATTAAATTGCTTCAGGCCTTGGGTACTCTATACTGTCTTTCGGACCCCGACCACTCCCTAACAATCGGAACAGGGCAGTATCTTAACTTCGTACGTCAAAATTTTATTGGGGGTTCTACGAACGAGACCGCACCTCCTACTGACGTGTATTGGCAAGCATATAAGCGTGGAGCAAAAGCTATTTGCCTTATCTTGAAGGATCAACCCTCGAATTCGAACTCTCATTATGGACCCTATGATGGGATTATGAAACCCCTGCCTGGGCTATGGATCGGCAAGTATGACGGGATGGAGTTTCGCGAGAAAGCTAAGATCGGTGCTAGTGCCACCTTGGTTCTCGAGGGGACAACCAACCCCGGGACCATGAATAATATTTGGGGGGTTCTTCCAGGCATGTCCGATGAAGTTGTGTTAGTGACTTCCCATCACGATGCCCCATTCAAGGGTGCAACGGAAGATGGAGCTGGTGTGGCTCAGGTTTTCGCCCAAATCAAAGCTTGGTCAAGTGTTCCTCAAGAAAAACGTGCGCGAACTCTCGTCTTTGTGGTGGATGCGGGCCACTTCTACGGATCTAAAGGTGCTAGCGCTTTTGCGAGGGATCACGCGGACCTCATGAAAAAAGTTAAGATTCTCATCACCCTTGAACATCTCGGCGCAAAAGAGGTCGTTGAAAAGGAAGGTCAATACACTGAAACAGAACGTCTTGCTCTCACAGTCATGTTTACTTCTAACGAACCCGTACCACTCGCTAGCGTCATACGGGCATTGAAGAAAAACCCTACCAAACGGACCTTACCCATTCCTTCAACCATGTTTGCCCCCGCACCTACCTCTGACGCCGGAGGCTATGTACTCGAAGCGGGGGTACCCGTTATCTCATGGATCGGATGCCCATATTACCTACTTGATGAACACGATACCCTCGACAAAATTGCTAAACCTGAATTACGGGGTATCTGCGAGACCGTCACCGAACTCATAAAACCCTTCATGTCCACCCTCAAATAATAAGAACTCTGATTTTTTGGTTTTTCAAGACAATTCAAAATTCGCATGGCTTAAAAATAATCGTTTACATAAAATACCAACACTTGAACAGAATATTATCCAAAAAAATTTTACCGTATGTAGGACGGGAAACAATATGGATGATAATGCAAAAAATATAATAATTGATTTTACAGAGAAAGAAGAATCGATCTATCGCCCTCCTGGAAATCTCGACAGTTTAAAGGTGACCGGCGAAGTTAGCGTGAATAATCCATCAGAACAACATCGTTTATGGAATACTGTTCTCTCTCTAAAGGGTCTCGAAACTATAACAGGCGATCTTGTAGATGAAATGAAAGTTGGCGAAGTCAATCCAAAATCTGCTTGGAGTAATCCTTATGATGTTAAAAACGAAGAAATTCAGACAAAAACGCTTCTAAAACTAACCGAAATAATTGATACTTATTATGAAAAAGGTGTTGAAGTAAATTGGGCATTGGTGAAAGATCATCAGATGCCTCTCAGTTTCACCATTTCTGTTGAAAATACTTCCGAAAATCAAATTACAAACATCAAACTCGTTAAGGACCTTCCAGCGGCGTATGGAAATCCCATTGTTGATTCTCCAGCCCAAGGAGACGCCAGATTCGACGATGGAACCCGCAAAATCATATGGGACGGCTTCACACTTGTACCTGGTGGTGTTCAGTCACTGGTCATTCGCGTAGGCTTTAAACCCACCGAAGTGGAACCATTGAACACCGGAAATATCGAAGTGGATTATGTGGTTCCTGGTCTGACCAGATCCAAGCTCCATGGAGATACAATGTCGCAATCAGATTCGATGTTCGCAATCGATCAGGGTGAAAGTCTCGATGAACCTGGTGAATGGGAATGCACAGCTGAATTTGAAAATATGAGTGACTTCAAAGTAGAGCTAAGAAATGCAAAGGTAACACAAGTACTCGAAGCACGCAAAGAAATTGTTCTTGAAGAAGAGCCAACGGTTGAGCTACAACCAAATACTTCATGGACAAAAGATTTCAAGGTGAAATCAGGTCAAGTTCCTAAATTTACCAATGTTCATATCTATAATATCGTTCCATTAGTAACTTCAAAAGTTGTAGGACATATTACTTATGACGCAGGCGTCCTTCCAGTTGCACATATTGAAACTGAGAAAATTATTGACCCACCGAGTGTGAGCGCTTACACTAAAACCCCAATTCAAATTTCCCTAATCGTTACTAATGCAGGCAGCGCTGTTTTGAATGAAATCATTCTCCGAGACGTCATTCCAGCAGACCATCAACCCCCAGAACTCGATCAGGTTAGTGTCACCATAGGTGATGAAGTACTACGGACTGGTGTTATTCGTGAAATCGATCCTACTGATTCAAACCCAGAACTATCTCATATATTGATAGTAAAAGTTGAAGATCTAGCTATTGCTGGTGGTCTTCAAGCTAACGAACAATTGCTCGTGAGTTATCCATTGACTGCATGGGATCCAAAACCAAAGGTTGATTATAGCTGTCCCCTTGACGTCACTGCAAATGTTACTCCGCCTGGCCCTCCTGTTAAAATCCCCACATTAGCGAAAGCGGTTGAAGTAAAATATGTGCGCAGACGAATTCGAGCTTATAAAGGGCAAACACCCGGCTCAGAGCCAGGTGAATACATAATTCCTATTGTGTTCGAAAATAAAGGCGAAGTGCTCATTGAAAATATTACAATAAAAGATATTGTCCCAACAAACTTTAGTCTATTAGACTGGAATCCTAAGGAATACAACCCAGAAACCGAAGAAACCGACCGGGGAACTCAACTAACCTGGAAACTTGCCAAGGCCGAACCTGGTGAAAAAATAAAATTCAGTTATACCATTAAAGGATCGGGCGACTACGAACGCGAAGAATTAGAAGTGATAGTAGGATAAAATCCTTTTTTTTTTTTATAAAATCTAAAATATTTATTTTAAAACCCCTCTTTTGAACTAGAGCACTTTTCACCCATTCAAATCTGATATGGGTAAGAATTGTGGTGAGACTTAAAAAGATCCATCACCATAATTATAGCGATAAGATGTCCCAAGTAGCAAACACCCGATACGACTACCTTTTCAAAGTTATCCTTATCGGAACAGAAGAGGATGTAAAAAGTGGACTGCTTTGGGCATTTACGGGCAATTCTGATATAATAACGGATTACAAACAAACTATTGGCGTTAATTTTGGGATTAATTCTGTATATTTAAATGAAACAACCGTGAAGTTGCAGATTTGGGACATTTCATATGCAACTAGAGTTAAATACCTTCGACCTCTATATTTTAAGGGTGCTTCGGGTTGCATCATGGTTATTAGAAACCTTAAAGAAGCTGAATTGTATCTCGAAGAGATAAAAATTCACTGTAATAAGCCCGTTCCTGTCTTCTTTATCCATATGTGTGACGAACCCCTTAATCCTCAGATTGAAGACACCCTCAATCAAATCAATATTGAAATCGTAGAAAGTGGTATTGAAGGTATTGAATGGTTAGCTGAAACCATGCTCTCTCACCGGACTACAAAAACTCAAAATCAAGCTGCAATTTATACCGTAAGTACTGCTGAAGTTCAAGAGACAATTAATACTTTGTATGAAGAACATCTTCGTAGTGAAATGGCACGTGTTGAATCTATTCGTGAGAAACGTGCTATTCAATTAGAATTTATAAGAGAAACGCTACGGGAAATGGAAATTCCGATTGTAAATGACATTGTTCAAATATTTTCATCCGAGGCGTTTTTTGAAGTCAATATCATCACGGGGGATGTAGAAGTTTTTCCATTGAAATGTGAACAATGTGAGATCTCCTGTAAGGATAAAAGACATGGAAGACTATGTATTATTCGGGCTTATCAGGGTTGGTCCTCTGATTTAGATCAGGATAGCTTACTTATTCTCTCTTCAATATATGCACTTGTAACTAATCAGATACCAAAACATATTCGGAACCAAATAAGGAATATCCTTCGCTGTAATAAATATCGTCGAATTGCTAACTAATTTCGCATCCAAATTCTCCTTAAATCCGACTGAAACTAGATTAGTTCAGTCATTTCCCTTTTTAAATAGAGAAATCTAATATTATTTTTCTATAAAATAAAATAAAATCATTAAATTAATAAGCGCGGATCTCCTTAGTGTGTATAGAACTCAATTTAAAGAGGAATGTATTGTTGCAAGTTGAAAGTATTGAAACCAGTTCTGTTTTAACGAAAGTGACAGTTGAAACAACAACTACAGTTACTAATCTCCTTGGAAAGTTGAATATACCTTCTGGGAAGTTTTTAGCCGTCTTAGTTGATGGTAAAAAGGCTGATTTAAACCAAGAAATTCATGAAGGTCAAAAAGTAATAATCTTACCAATGATCGCTGGTGGATAGAGGAGTTTTCACTCCATCTATTTTTTTCTATGCCATTTATGCCTAATTCCCCAATATAAACAACCAATCGACCAAGGTGAAATGTATCTCTAGTAGGTTACATGTTGATTTGAATCAACTAAGAAATGAAATGTTTGCGGAATTAAGGCGATTACATAACGTCCTAAGTACTCATGAGTGTCAATGCGATAGACAATCTTATCTTGGTGAGGTTGATTATTCTCCAAGAAATATACAAGAAGTCGTCAAAATTTTGAAATCTTTTGGTATTCAGATTGACGAAAGCCAAAACATGGCTATCATATCCAAAGATATTGGTGATCTTCTTATTAATCTCCAAACAGGAACTGTAAAATTTACCCCTATTGTCTGTATTAGATGTAATGAACAGAATAAGTGCAAATATTTCCATCGAAAATTATGTATTATTGAGAACTCAGAGGGATGGGCTAATTGCTCTTTATCCAAAACTGACCTTTTAATTCTCTCCAAAGTGTTTGCGATACTTTTTGATTTACTTCCCGATCATGTTATAAATCAAATTAAGAGTTTATCTAACTGTTTCAATAAAAGAGCACGAATTAAAAACTTAGAAAACCAAGTTATGCAAGAGATAGAAAATACTATTAATTTTGATCAAACGGAATATTTGATAATTCCCGAAGCCCCACCTATTCCCGGATCAAATCCCCCTCCCCAGAACCTTAAACCACATTTACGTTTTAAACCACCCCCACAACAAATAAAGTACAATTTAGATCATCCAAATATGATAAAATTGCGATGTTCAATATTAAAAGAGCTAAAAAATCTCCATAAACTTATTGAACTCTCCAAATCCTTCGATAAAACGCATCCTTCTTTCTAAATCTCCTTTTTTTAGAATGAGTCTTTTATATATTAGAAAATTTAATTTATTTTAGGTGAAAGTACTGGAAGCCCTTAAAGCCGAACTCCTCCAACTTATTCAACCGACCAAAGAAGAAAATCAAAAATTATCCCACCTATTCGAGTCGCTCAAAGAAAATCTCCAAAATTTCGCAGAGAAGCTCAACATCAGACCCACATTCATACAAAACCATGGATCAACTGGGGTTAAACAGACCCACCTTAGAGGGACGAGTGATTTAGATATTTTTATAGGTTTGAATCCCTCTGATTACTCAACACTTATCCAACTATCTTCTAAAGATAGAAAAAAAGCCTTAAAAGACCTCTTCCTTTCCTATGTGAATGAATGGTTCATACCAGCTACAGAAGCAGCTGGATACTCTAACTATCAGTTATCTTATGCTGAACATCCTTATCTTATGATTTCGCATGAGGGTTATGAAATTGATATTGTGGGTTGTTTCGACCTAGGTTATGACCAGCTCCTTCAGCATGGCCCCATCACAGCTGTTGATCGTACTCCTTGGCATAGTAAAATCATTGCAGAAAAGCTGAACGATACCCAAAAAAATGATGTGCGTTTGTTAAAGAAATTTCTACAAACTAATTTTGTGTATGGCGATAAAAATACCTTGGGACGTTTTGGTTTCACTGGTTTTAGTTCTGAAGTATTAATGCTCCATTTCGGCAACTTAGAACGCATCTTCTCTGAACTCCATACGTTAGAGAAATCAACCTTGGATTTCTTCGATCGACCAGCCGGGAAACTTCGGAAAATCGATAGATTCAAGAATGACTTCCTAATAATGATAGATCCTGTAGACAAAAACCGAAATTTAGCCGCAAGTATTTCAAAACGAGCGTATAAATATGCCTGTTACCAAATCGAACGATTTACTAAGTTGCCCTCAGCTAGCTACTTTGTTAATGAACCGATTGTGACTCCAAATACTCACAAATTAACCCAAATACTACCACATTTAATAATTATAGAATTCATTAGTGATGGAAATACGCATTATACTGAAATCCGTGATAAGTTATATAGTACCAACGAAAAATTACGTAAAATATTAGAAAAGGAGTCTACCGGAGAACCTCGCTTCGGCTTAACTCTATTTGAAGTATATTTTGAAGATAATATCTTTGTAACTGTCTTTTACTGCGAAACCAATCAGATAAATCCCACTTATCTACGGAGAGGACCTCCAAAACACAGATCTGCTAATGTTAAGCAATTCTGTGCTAAGAATCCAGATGCTTTTTATAAGGATGGTTATTATTATGTTAATGTTAAAAGAGCCTATATTCAGCCTTTATCACTGATTTCCGATTTTTTTCAAAAATCTAAACAGATAAAAGGGCTAAACCTTGATAAAACATCACAAAAAAGTGCCTCCCAAGTTGGACAACGGGCAGTATCTCTGATGCTATCCTGCGTTTTACCATTATATGGAGTGACAGACACTTGAAAGATTCACGTAAGAAAAATATTTTGAAGACCGTTTTAATTATAGGGATTATTGCGGGATCTATTCTTGGGAGCTATGGTCTCATATGCTTATTATGGAATACAGACACACCCATTACTGTCGTGGAGGGTACAAGCATGGAAACCACATTATATGAGGGTGACATTCTTTTCGTGAAGAAACCTAGGGATCTGGGAACGATCCAAAATGGTTCTCACACAGCAAAAACGGGTGACATCCTTGTTTTTTATTCCCCAGTCATGAAATTTCTTGTTGTTCACCGCGTGATCGATAAAAACTATTCAAATGGTAAATGGTACTTTAACACTCAAGGAGATAATGATGTAACTCCTGATAATTTGGATCCTCATATTTATGGGTTTGGTGGTGGATATCTCCCTGAGGATTACATAAAAGGGATTGTGATAGGAAGTATTCCTTGGATTGGCAACATCGGAATTTTTCTCCGTGATAGTGGCATTGCCATTTTCCTTATTATCATAATTCTTGGATATTTGATTATTTCAACTATATTTGAACCGAAATCTAAAGAGGCCCCCGAAGATTCTGACACGAGTGAAAAAAATTCAGAACCTATCTAAAAATTGTTGTGAGTTGAAATCTTTGTCTCTCTCTCAATGGAAGCAAACCTTAATTAAGTACATAATCCAACGCCGAGGCCTTCTCTTCGGTGAATTTACATTGAAATCTGGACGAAAAAGTCCATACTTTTTTAATTTAGCAAATTTAATCAATGATGGCGAGGGGCTCCAAAAAACTGCCGAGGCGTTTGCTGAGACTATTCGCGAAAAGTTAGGTTCAGCGAAATTTGATTACATTCAGGGGCCCGCTTACAAGGGCATCCCTCTTGCAGGCGCTATTGCAATGGTTCTCCTCCAAAAATATACTGAAAATAAACGTTGGGGTTATGATCGAAAAGAAGCAAAAGGTCATGGCGTTTCAGCAGAAGCTTGGCTAGTCGGTGAGATTAATGATGACGATCGGATTATTCTAGTTGATGATGTGATAACAACAGGCTTAACCAAAATAAAAAATATAGAAAAAGTTGAAAAATATAGCAATAAGGCGAACTTACAATTCAAAGCGATATTCATTTTTTTAGACAGACAAGAGAAAGATACTGCTGGAAATAATCCAATTCAATTCTTGGAGAAGAGGGGACTAGAAGTTTATTCGATTTTACGGATTCGTGATGTTGTGGAATTTCTGAAAGATGAACTAATTGATTCTGAACAGTATAAAACCTTTCTTGATTATTTTAACAAATATGGTATATAAAGAATTTATGCATCTATCAATAATTTATAATCAAAGCTTCTTTTATTTCTCCCCTCTTTGTTGCGTCACTATTTATCGCTCTTTTAGCTTGCACTTCAATAATTTTAAATCCTCTATATAAATCTAAAATAAACTCAATATAGGAATTACTAAGCATTACTTTACATCCTCGTCTATTTAGTTCGTTAAACACCTCAGATTTTAAACAATTAAAAACCTCGAATAATTCCATTCGTACCTCTTCCCTAAAACAATCCCTCGAATAACTACAAAATTAACTGTTGCTGAGACAGTTGGGTTAGTGGGATCAACAAATTTAAAATCTAACTCCTCCACCTAACTCACCTAATCGAATTTACCTTTTTATTTAGAATAATTAACGAAGAAGAATTTTATTACTGTCGGATATTAGATAGGGGATCGATAAAACAATAGATTTATAAAACTTAATTATCATTATTACTCTAATGAATAAAGTATCATTGAAAAATGCTCTGAGGTAATAAAGTAAGGTGAGTATGAAATTGTCAGATTTACCTGAAGACTCAAAAAGAATTTTTGAATTTTTATTAAAACATCTTAGAACTAAGGAATCGTTCACAAAAGAAGAGATGCTTGGAGTAGTCGAAGGTTGGAGCGATGAAACAAAAAAAACTTATTGGTCAAAAATGTACAATTCATTATTACATCATCTTCCGAACGGACTATACCGTATTCGCGAGGTATTCAGGAAATACACTACGGAAAAGAAATTTAGAAACTATATCTCCCAAAGCCGTGGTCCTCGCACGAATTACCAAAAATTAGATTATGATAAACTCATTATTTTTGAGTTCTATATGCCACTTATGAATGAGGGTTATCTGAGAGACTGCTTGGATAACCTTTTTTATAAGGATACTGTTTTAGTGCGATTGAAAAACGTAATAGCCGAAGAAAAATTAAAAAAATATTTTCCAAAAGATGATAATGAAGGAAAAGAAGAGTACTACAATCGGGTGTGTGAATGGATCTCTAGAAAATTCATTGGATATTCAATTGCTCATGTTAAAGGACGCTTTAGAAGTGATAAAATACAAACCCTCTCGGAAGCTGCAGAGATGCAAAAAATTGGGCAAAGTTACCTTATTGACGAAACCACAGCTGTAGTTAAATTCATATTTCCCATCGGAGAGCCAAAAAGAAAGGTCCATAGACTTGAAGGGGATATAAACAAGGAGAAAAACATTAAACGTGAAGTAGGACGTATTACTTGGCTTTTTAATGAATTATTCGTTTCTAACATGGTCGAGCTCGTTGGAGAAGATCAAATATGGATGGTTGAGAGCGGGATTAGGAATCGTTTACACATATGGGCCATAGAAGAAGATTAACCTATGACCAAAGTGAAGATAGGTTAGGAGAAATTAGTAATGTGAATTTAATCTTTTAAATAAGATTATAGGAAATTTTTATAAATCGTAGTTCAAAATTAAAACTTCTTTAATTTTTCCTCTCTTTCTTGCTTTACTATTTATTACTCTTTTTGCTAATACAGGTAATATCTTAAATTCTTCATATAAATCATGGATAAATTCAGAGTATGAATTACTTAACATTAGCTTACAACCACGTTTATCAAGCGCTTTGAAAACTCTAAATAGTTTTTCTTGAGAATGAATCCCAAAATTATCCTTAGTATAACTTGTAAAATGTGAAGTCTTAGATATTGGATGATAGGGAGGATCAAAATAAATAAAATCGTTGGGCTCAGCAGATTCTACACATTTTTCAAAACTTGCACTAATAATTTTTACATTTTGTAATACAAAACTAACTGCTCTCAAATTTTCTGCATCACAGAATTTCGGATTTTTATATTTGCCAAAGGGGACATTGAATTGGCCTTTACTATTTACTCTATATAATCCATTGAAACAACATCTGTTAAGATAGATTGTTCTAGAAGCGCGTTCGATATTTGATAATTGACTATATTTTTCAGGATCTCGATCTAAGCTTCTTATCATGTAGAAATATTCTTTTTCGTTTTTATGAAGTTTCAAATGTTGTATTAACTCATCTAAATGGTTCTTAATCATATTAAAGCAATTAATTAGTTCCTCATTAATATCAAGCAAAATTGCTCGATCTGGTAATAGATAAAAAAAGACAGCTCCCCCTCCAACAAAAGGTTCTATGAATTTTCCAAAGTGCTCAGGGAAATGGTTATGGAATGTTTTCAATAACTGTCGTTTTCCTCCAGCCCACTTTAAAAAGGGATGTGGTTTTCCAGGTATAGTTTTATTAATGTGATTTAAATTTCTTTTTTTTTCTAAAAATTTTTTTAATCTTTTTTCATCAGTTACACCATCGAAATCTAAGAGAACTTTCTGTTGTGAGGTCAATCCTATGATGTTTTGTTCAGAAAAGACTGTCAATTTAATCCCCATTAATTTAATTGCATTATTTGAATTTATACTCTTGCAAATTTTGTCGAAGATCACTTATAGTAAATTCACCATCAAGATGCTAAATTTCTCTTTGCTGTATATATCTTAGCTGGTTTTCCTATAAACCTTCTAATTAGTTATAAAAAATGGATTTATCCAAATTTTATGCTAATTCTCCATCTACCCACACGCGAGTAGACCCGCCGTAAGGTTATCCGACGGTACGCCTGTCACCAGGTTCAAGCCATCCAGCACAGTATCGAGGGCTATCAAGATATTCCTCTTGAGATTTGTTTTTGGGTCTGGAGACCGGAAGGGAGTTACCCCACTATGCTTGAAAAGGTCGTAGAGTCGTGCCCACTGCCGGTAGGGACTGCTCGGTTTCAAACGGGGTTTTATAGCGCCCCCGACTTGTGCGAGCAACCGCTCGTAGCAGGCTGGAAGATCTTCCTTGAACCCTAAACCTTTTCGAGCGATCACATAACTCGCGAGTATGTGATCAGAGAAGTTATGTGACCATGAATACTTTAACGCCCCAATAATGGACGTATAAGCAGGATGGACCTTACGAACCGCAATACCATGACGTATACATTTACGTTCCAAGAGGGAAACCATTGACGTTTTTAATTGATTGACTTTGCGGTTCCGTTTTTTGTTATAGGAAAAGAACTGCTCAAAAGATAAATTCTCAATAATTAGCCCCTTTCCTTTATTTAAACAATAATTAATAACTTTATCAAGTTTGAAGCTAGCGTAATCATCGCGCCTCCCTTTTCTATAGGAATGCAAATTATGAAATTTGATGGAACAATAGCTCAGAAACTTCCCATTGCGATTCACATTCACTAGTGAAATGAAATCATAATTAAAATCTAACCCTATTCCCCCATTTTCGAAAGTAAGATTGGCCTCTGGTTTCGGTGTTTTGTAAGATATATGTGTGTAATACCGTAATTCCCCTCTAACAAATTTTCGTTTAACGATTGCTGTATATTTATCCAGTTGCAGAATTTCAACTAATTGAGCCTCTTGCTGAGTATTTACCGTAAATGGTATGAATAACCATTTTTTCCCTTTCACCTTGCTGAATGTCCTGATTTTCAAAAGGTGAGTTGGCAGTACCTTTAAATTGAGATTCTTAAGCCCATTCTGTACCTTCCCAATACATCCAAAGGAGGAGTCCCGCCTTATGCGAAATTCTTTCCTCGAAACTTTCCTTAATTGGCGCGCTCGAAACAAACCTTTAGTACCAAATACTATTGGTTTAAGAGATAGACATGCTATTCTGTTTTTGAGAGATGATAGATGCGCATATAACCCCATCAAGCTTTTTTTCTTCGGGGTCCGTCTTTTCGTTTTAACAATTTTCTCCTTCACAACTTTGATTTTATGGTGAAGATACCGCTCTTTTTTCTTCATCCATGTTATTTGCTGTTCCAATCTGGCGTGATTCTCTTTTAGAATTGTATTAACATAGGGATTATTATGACACACTTGCATAAGTTTCTGCTGAATGCGTTTTTCTCCTCTAAATAGTAGCTTATACCCAATTCGCTTTACTTTATTATAAATAGTGAAAATTTCATTCAATTTTTGCATCTGATTTTCTGATGGGTACAATCGAAACTTTCTTGTGGTCATCACGCTAAATGTCCCTTCCAAAACTAGCATTTACTATAATAACAAATCAAAGCACTAAATATAAATATATACATTCTTTTTGCGCAAAAAACTTTTAACTTTCGCTGAGAGAAAAATTTCTCTTAACTTAATTACATCTTATTAACCCCAATTTCCACTCGACCAAAATGCTCAAATAAAAAAATGCGCAAATTACCCTATTCATCGTAAATTCTTCATTCCATTACGTAAATCTGTCATAGAGATTTTTTTTCGTGTTATCTTCGAATTCGCTTTCTTTAAAGCAGAAGAGAGACAGTGAAGTGAATATAAAAGGCATAATATGAAAACTAAAATAATTATCGTTCTGAATAACAATCTCCGAAAAAGTCTTTTAGTTCAGGTGCGAGTTTAAAATCAACTGGTTTAATGAGGTTTTTTATTTGAAGCGCATACCAGTGATAATTGATACCGATCCAGCAATTGGGATTAAACTTGCTGATGTAGATGACGGACTCGCGATACTTCTTGCACTCAATTCAGATGAATTAGAGGTTGATGGCATTACCACCGTATTTGGAAATAGAAATGTGGATAATTGTTATCGAATTGGAAAAGAAGTACTATCTGTTGCTGGACGCACGGACATTCCCATTTTCAAAGGTGCATACAACGAAACTTGGTTGGGAATTCGAAATCCCGCAGTCCAGTTCCTTATTGACCAGATTATGGAGCATCCTGGGGAAATTACCCTAGTTACACTAGCACCACTAACAAATGTTGCAACCGCATTCCTTTTAGAACCGCGACTCGCAGATAAATTAAAGGGTTTAGTAATGATGGGGGGATATTTTTTTCCGAGTAATTTCAAAATTCCTTTCATAAAAACTGAATTTAATTTTTCAAGGGATGCATCAGCTACTAAAATCGTTCTAGATCAGGATGTCGATACGACAATAACTGGATTAGATGTCACGACTCAGGTTTTTTTTAAAGATTTACATTACGTGGCCCTTGAGCGCGCCAAAACTTCAATAACCAAATATATTGCGAAACATATTAAATCTTGGCTAATTTTTAATAAATTATATACTTCTGGTAAGGGTTTTAACCCGCATGATCCCATTTGTGTTGCATATTTACTTCAGAAAAATCTTTTTAAACTAGTCAAAGCATCTGTCGATGTTTATGCTCCCAAACGGAGCATTCCGGCGGAGTTAATACATAAAAGATATTCGAATGACCTTATCCCTTTGCTTCTCTCATTTTTATCAAAGAATGGACAAATTACAACTACGGTTCCCCCCTTAGACTCTAGGATGAATAAAATCAAAGTCTGCACAAGGATAAAAGAGAAAGAATTCCTGAAACTACTGATAAACCGATTATCAAGGGTTTAAATAATGCCACGTTATGATTTTTTAAGAGAAGTAAGTGGAAAACTTGATGAATTTAAGGATCTTGATGAGCTGAAGGAATATCTCACAAAAAAAACTGGAATAATCGACTTCTTTTCATCCGTTCATGACTTAGAAGAATTTAAAGATTTTTTAAGAAATTTCCAACCCGATATTGGAAAATCTAGAGATTTAGGTGATTTCCAAACTCCAACTCATCTTTCAGATATGATTTGTAAATATCTATCGGATATCGGGTTAACCCCAAATATTATCATCGAGCCTACTTGTGGTACAGGGAACTTTATTATCTCCGCTTTAAAATTTTTTCCTTCACTTAAATATCTATATTGTATAGAGATACAAAAGAACTACGAGTTTCTTTTTAAATCAAATATGTTGCGATTGTCATTTGAACAGGACTTAGATATAGATATCGAATTTCATCGAGATAATTTTTTCACTCATCGCTTTTCAGATAAATTTATTCATATTTTAAATTCATTTTCCCCTAGTATTTTAGTCCTTGGTAATCCACCATGGGTAACAAATACTGAACTTTCAGTTCTTGACTCAGATAACGTTCCAACAAAATTTAATGTCAAAGGAGTTAGAGGAATCGAAGCCATTACTGGGAAAGGTAACTTCGATATCGCTGAATATATCATCCTACAAATCGTCAACCAACTCTCACAATTTCAGGGAACTATTGCATTGTTGTGTAAAACAGCGGTGATCAAAAATATTGTAAAAGATATCCAAAAGACAGGCCTTAAACTACGTGAAATCAAATCGTTATTGATCGATACCAAAAAAGAATTCAATATCAACGCTAAAGGGGGGCTGTTCCTAGCAGAGTTTGGGACTATACCTGAATATTACTGCTCTATTTCATCATTCTATGATGTAAATTACCCTGTTAAAAGATTTGGCTGGATAAATGAGAAATTTGTATCAGATATTGAAAAATATGAAAAATACAAAAACATTGATGGAAAATCACCATTTATCTGGAGGCAGGGCGTAAAACATGATGCTGCCAAAGTGATGGTATTATTAAAAAAAGATAATATCCTTACGAATGGGTTTCAGGAAAAAGTGAAGATAGAAGATGATCTCTTATTCCCATTTTTAAAGAGTTCTGACTTAAAAACACCTGTCTTAAAAACTTCAGAAAGAAAAGTTATTCTGACTCAAAGATCTCTTAAAGATGAAACCGATTCCATTGCTGACAATTACCCCCAACTCTGGAATTATTTACTCTCTCATTCTGATTATCTAGATAATCGAAAATCCGCAATATATAATAAACGACCACGGTTTTCCATATTTGGAATTGGAGATTATGCATTCAAACCTTTTAAAATAGGAATCTCTGGATTTTATAAGAAACCTAATTTTTCATTAATCTTTCCCATTGAAAGTAAGCCCGTAATGCTGGATGATACCTGTTATTATCTTTATTTTGATGAATTTCCGGACTCTTTCTTCACTTGGGTTTTATTAAATACAAATTCCACAAAGAACCTTTTATCCTCTCTTGTATTTTTAGATGCAAAGCGTCCGTACACAAAAGAAGTTTTAATGAGGATTAATCTTTTGAAATTAACTGAATTGCTCTCTTTTGACCAGATACTTGAGTTTTACCAAATCCAATTAGCGACTTACTTTTCCTACGAATTCGAAAGGGATGATTATATCTCGTATTGTCGTAAATTATCATAAGATATTTTGTGAAAGTAATCCTATATTAAAAGAACAAGACCACAAGTCTCCGAGTCCTACGGGATTAACAATCACCTTATCAATACTCCGAGAAACTATAGCTTCTACCTCCATTTCTGAAGGAAGTTGAATCGATTTCTCCATTAATAGCATATCCGCAACTTGCCTAGCTGTCGGATACATATTCATTTCTGTTTTAACAACTGTTGCTCGATTAGCAAAGTTCATACAATCTCTTACGGTATCCTTATCGTCCAGACCCAATACGAACTGATAAAACTGTGTATGACATACTGCAATTTGACTTTCTTTCCTCAACTTCTTTACCAATCTGAAAATTGTTAATGGGTCTGAATCCTGAATTGAATCCTTATATTTGAAGTTATACCATGCTCTAAATTCGTCATCATTACCTATCACCATCTTTGCTTTGTCAACAACTTGGTAAAACTGTTTTAATCGGTCATATCCCCACCCCACCGTGCCTCCTAAATCAATTGCACTATAGTTCAAACTTAAAAATGGATCTAATAATGTAAAATCGTTATAATTCGTCGTTGTAGCATAAACGTTTGTTGTACCTAGGATTGACATCAGATCTGGATTTAGTTTTTGTATCACTGGAACCAAGTTCTTAAGATATGGTCTGAGCGATTCTACTCGCCGAATCCCTGGTAAGCCGCCAAAACTAACAATCCCCCTTTTTTCATTGTAGGGAATGATGATAGAAATTGGGATATAACTGGTTTTAACCTGATTGGCATGCTCTAATAAAGCCGCGGCTATCTTCTGCTCCTTAGGTAGCTTTTGGCTGACTTCCGGTGAAAAATTCCCTAAAAAATAAGCTCTAGTGAAATCCAGAGGATAAACCGGGTCTTTTAATAAATGCATAGCACTTACTGTTTCAATTGCTGCATTCCCTCCCACAAGAGTTGTCTTTTTTTGAGCAATCTCATTTAATGTAAAAATACAATCAAAAAAGGTCTCAAAACCAAATTCCGTGCTTTCAAATTGCAGCTCACAATCTTCTGGTTGTTTTGAGAGAAGCAAGCTCAAAATAGGATCCAAGAATGGATATTTAATGAGTAATTCCGATTTATATTTCGGGAGATCTGGGATAAAATAACTCATATCACAACAAATACCATCAAACCCGAAACAAATTGTCTTCACTGGCATTTCATACACCTCGATCCTCGTTATTAAACTGAAAATGTCTTATTAACGTGTGTCTAATACGTAAATCCTGTTTCCTTACCACTTTTGGAACCTCCTCAAGTTCTCTAATAATAGATTTTCCTGTTTGAATAGAGTTATAAGAAACTCAATTGATTATCCCTATCCCTCCCTTTTAAACGATCACAAAATTTTATAAGCATCTAATATTTTGAAATTATAAATTCATTTTTTCCGTGATTTTATGGGAATTAATTTTCGGAATAAATTAACAAATGGTGTTCAAGCGTCCACCTTCAATGACATGATTTTGCTTCCCGGATGGACAACTATTGAGCCTGATGAAGCAACAATCACTTCACACATCACTCCTCAGATAGAATTAAAAATTCCACTCGTATCAAGCCCAATGGATACAGTTACAGAAGCGGCGATGGGCATTGCTTTGGCCCGACAAGGAGGAATGGGATTCATTCATCGAAATTGTGATATAGAAACCCAACTGAATATGGTAAAACGCGTAAAGCGGGCTGAGTCTTATGTTATGTCCGATGTTGTTACAATCGCTGGTGAAAAAACGGTGGATGAAGCTTTTAAAATCATGAAGACGCAGGATATCCATGGATTACCAGTAATTGATGCAGGTAATGGTTTAATTGGCATATGTACCTGGCGTGATGTACGATTCGCTGAGAAAAATCTTCTTGTTAAAGATATCATGACACGGGACGTTATTACTGCACCTAAGGACATATCTCAAAATGAAGCCAAAAAGCTTCTGCATAAGCATCGAATTGAGAAATTACCCGTTGTAAGTGACTCAAACAAATTAGTTGGCCTTATCACAATGAAAGACCTAATCTTGAAAGGAAGATTTCCCAATTCCACTCGCGATGACGAAGGGGGCCTATTATGTGGGGCTGCAATCTCACCTTTTGATTTAGAACGGGGGAAAGCACTCGATAAATTTGTAGATCTCCTCATAACAGATGTTGCTCATTTCCATTCAGACAACTGCTTTAGAGCAGCTAAAAAAATTATAAAGGAGCTCGAATCCCCCCTAATTGTTGGAAGTATTGGGACATATGAGGCTGCTGTTGATTGTATAACAAAATTGGATGGTATTCAAGGTCTTCGTGCAGGTATTGGATCCGGTTCGATTTGTAGCACTTCAGTAGTTACTCGTGCAGGGGCACCAACTCTTTTTGCAACTGCATCATGTGCTGATGCGGTTAAAGAGACCGGGGTAAAGTTACCCATTATAGCTGACGGTGGGATTAAAAATCCCGGCGACGTGACATTAGCATTAGCTGTTGGTGCTTCAATTTGCATGATGGGTAATGTTTTCGCTGGTACTAAAGAGAGTCCGGGGCGCCTCGTAGCGCTTGAGGGGCGTTATTACAAACAATATTATGGAATGGGTTCGGAAGCTGCAAAACAGAAACGATACGCTCTAGATCGGTATAGCCAACCTTCCAAAACAATTGCAGAGGGGGTTGAAGGATGGGTGCCTTACCGGGGTCCATTATATGAAACAATCCAAGAGTTTGTTGGCGGTTTAAAAGCATCTATGGGTTATGCTGGAGCACAGAATATTTTAGAATTATGGGAAAAAGCTAAGCTAGCTTTCATAACCCCCGCTGGATCCAAGGAACTCTCCCCCCACGACATTTTCCTTCCAGGCGGGACTCAACCAAAATCTTAATTCTCAAAAAATTTCCCAAAAATTTCTGGAAATATCCGCTTGAGTATGATACTATTCTTAGATCGCGTTTGAATGATTGCCCGTGCATAATAATTCTGTTTATCTTCCTTCGGGGAATCTATTATTTTGAATTTCACATTCTTTGGTTTTAAGCTGACCTTGTACATAACTGGTATCTGCTTAAGTTTTAAATCTAGAACCTCTGGAACTCGGACGATGACCCCTCCAAATTCCTTATTATAACAGTACAGATCCGTATATTCAATTTTTTTTCGTTTATTACCACGTTTGCGGAATTTTTTCTCGACCACCGCATGTAATAAATCCAAATCCTTCAAAAGATTTTTATCTAAGTCTTCAATCTCTACCCATTCGTCTGTAAGATATGGGAACGGTTCAAAAAACAATAACTGGTTAATACTTCCTAATTTCGCAATTTGAATATTATATTTCTCAATCGTATCCGGGTCATTCAAAGTGTGCGCTCGTGTAATGAGATTGTGAAGTTCTGCAGAGAGCGGTGTATTATATGCACCCACTGCGTAAAAGCTCCGTTCAATCTTATCATAAATTTTTGAAGCATACTCACTACTAAGAAAAATTGCGATTTCTAGGCCTTCGTTATAGAGATGGATTGCAATTTCGGGCTTCCCCATCATGTAAAAATTATCCCCGAATTCATCAAACATACTCAATGCATCCGTTTCATTTCCTGGAATATTTTGAGCTGCCTGATCCATGGTTTGATTTGCTGCATCAGCAGTTCCGGATAATAGCTGAGATATAGCCATGCCCCCTAGACACATTATCTGATAGCCAGGCGCCCCATATTTCGCCCCTAGTTCAGATGTAATATCAAAATTATGAATGGCTTCTCTATATGCGTCATTGTAGAGGCAGGTAATGCTTTTTAAATAATTAGCGATTAAAACCTTTTTCTTCTGTTCAGCGACTGCACTAAATGTTGCAGCGAGACTAAAATGACTGATGGATTGGTCTAATTGCCGCAAGTTCAAAAACGAAAGTGCAGCTAGAAACTCAAAATTTGCAATGAAATTAGCCATTAGAATTTGAATTTGATTTCTTTTCTCCTTTTCGGAAATGGTCGCAGAAGCTAGTAAAAATGAATCAGTCAATTTTTTTATGGTCGCGGAAATTTTTATCTGTGCGCTAACTAATTCATCACTCGCAATTTCTTCCTGAATCGCCATTAATGAATCTTGTGCATCCCTCACTCCATTTAAAAATTGTTCATAATCTGCAATTGTATTAAATTCGTCTTCAGGAATTGCCTCTCCAGCAATAAATTTATTAATTAGCATTAGTTCACTTGCCTTAAGTCCCGCTTCCTGTTTTTCTTCAATGGTTGTCATTGGAATAATTGGCTGACTTGCAACTCCTATTGCTTTTTCAATCAGGAAACTCAGATGCTCACTTGAAGTAGCTGCATCTGTTTCGGTCATTGCTTTATGCATCTCATAGTTCATTAACTTCTTTCTCAGGTTTTCAAAATAGTCTCGGCTATCTTTATTTCCCAAATTATTAATTATCTCTAAAAAGAAGCTACTGGGTGGAAGAATCCGTAGATTCGGAAAATAGTCCTGGACAAAGCGGAGAAATCGTTGGTCTGGCGAAACCATCGTTAAATCGTAATCTGGATTAACTTCCTTCAAATATCTATTAAGAGCTATTAAAGATAATTTAGCATCTGAAGGTAAACGACGCGGATCTACACCTTCTTTAATCGGATCTATATCTTCTTGAGCAATTGATTTATTTCCTATGTAATCTTGAATTAAATCCCTTATTGAATCACTCACTTGTGTCTCTACTAGGCATTCCTGACTAGTAAAAACGGTAATTCCACTTTCAATGAAATCACCGAACCGAACAAATGGGGTTTTATCCTGTTCAATTTCATAAAGGTAATCAATTACCTCCTCATCGATAACATAACCGCCTAGTACTTTCTGCTGTTGAAAAATTTCTTTCATCTGCTCTATTGAAATTTTCTTTGCCTCTTTAATAGCCATATCCACTTTAACGGCGTAATTCTCAACGATCTTTCGGATCTCTAACGCTAGATCTTCGATCTCATCCTCATTCTCCTCCATTTTTGAATAATCATACTCATAAAAAGCCATATAGGCATGCTCAATTTGATTTATCTCCGCCTCTACCTTTTCTAGCAAGGCTTGGATAGGATCTTTGTTTTCAATGGATACATCCGGAGATAGAATAATACTCAGGAGGAGCATCTCCTTCTTACCTCTGGCCCAGTCTGACGGAATTTCAAAATATAGACTGACTGTTTTGAAATCTGCTCCCTCGTACATAAAGAATTTTTGTTTAAGCAACTCTGAAATGTTTAATAGATTTGCAACTGATTGGACCAGTTCATCATCAGCATCTTCTGGATACCAATGGAATATTTGCGGTCCCTGAATTGTGTTAAAGTAATTGAGATTTAAGTAAACCATTTTCAAATCCCTTCATTTTTTTGGATATAAGCATCCTTATACCTTACAGTAATGTAATTGTAAGTGACTTCGATACCATTTAAGGTTTTTTTCTTTAATTTGAATAATAATTTTTTTATTCTTATTCTCAGTTATTCAAACTAACATACCAAATATGAATAAAAAGGTGAAAACAATGCCAAAGCTTAAAATGAGTAAATTCTTAAAAAAATTACCACCTGATTATGCAGAATTCTTCGAAAAAGGCTGGTTACATAATTATACAGTCGAATACCACGAAGAAAAGGGAACAAGATTTCCAAGCAAAGTTATAATCGGGGATCAAACACTCCGAGATGGGGAACAACAGACGGGGGTAATATTTAACCCAGAAGAAAAAGTAGAAATTGCCAAATTATTCGCTGAAATGGGTGTAACTACAGTTGAAATCGGATTTCCAGCGGTTTCGGAGGAAGAAGTGAAAGCTTGTAAGATGATTCACGCAGAGAATCTGAAATTTCTTCCATTTGTAATGGCGCGCGCGAAGAAATCTGACATTGATAAAGCCCTTGAAGCGGATGCGAAAGCCGTAGATCTCTTTACCTCGAGCTCTGAGTTTCATATCAGGGCGAAACTAAAAATGACACCTGAAGAAAACATTGAGAAGTACTGTGAAGCGGCAGAATATGCGCGTGATCACGATTTAACTATTATAATGGGACGCGAAGATTGTTCACGCAGCCATTTACCATATTTAGGAAAATTGATAGTTGCTGCGAAGGAAGCTGCTGGTAATAAGTGGGCGGGGTTTGGAATTTCAGACACAACGGGCTCTCTCACTCCAACAACAACTGTTTGGCTCTTCAAAAAAATGGTTGCAGCTATTGCAGAAGCTGGTTATGGTGTAGCACCTGCTCCCGGATTTCATTGTCATAATGATCTCGGTCTGGCAACTGCCAACACCCTTGCTGCTGTAGAAGCGGGTGCCATGGGAGTAAGTGGTACTTTCACAGGTATCGGGGAACGTGCGGGGAATGCACCCTTAGAAGAGGTTGTCATGGCCCTAGAAACACTCTATGGTGTCTCCACCAAAATTGATCTGGAAAAAATGGTCGAATGCTGCGAATTAATCTCAAAATATTCTGGAGTCCCAATCCCTGTGAATAAACCTATTGTTGGTGGTAATGTCTTTAAGCACGAAGCTGGAATCCATGCGGCAGGAGTATTAGCGCATCCATACACTTATGAAACTATCCCCCACAAATGGCTTGGGAAAGAATCTATCTTTAGATATGGCAAATTCTCTGGCACTGATGTCATTCTCAAAGACGCGTTAAAAGATTCTGATCTTCCCGAACCCGACCGCAAACAACTATTAGAAATTACTTTTGCTGTGAAAAAAGCGCAAATTGACAAAGGAATAGAGGTTTTCCGTAAATTTGTAGATACATATCAAGAAACGATGTCGCAAATGGGCATGAGCCAAGAAGAAGTTATCGATATTGCTCGACGAGTATTGAAAAAATAAATTTCTCATAATTCAATTTTTTTTCCAGACCTATCCTTTACAAGCACACGCTTTTCTGGAATTACAGAGCCTACTCGATAGGTCCGTGTGTTATGCTTTTTACAGATTTTTTCGATATCATCATAATTTGATTCAGCTGTAACAATGCAAAACGCTATTCCCATATTGAAGGTCCGATACATTTCATAGTCTGATATTTTGGTAATGGATTGAATGGCTTGAAAAATGGTTGGTGGTTTAGGTAGATTATCCATATCAAATCCAATTTTTCCAAAGCTAAGTCTAGCAAGTTTCGAGAATGCGCCCCCTGTAATGTGAGCCAAACCGTGAACTTCCACATTATTGATTATTTCGAGAATTTCACGAGAATATATTCTTGTAGGGCGTAAAAGCTCCTCGCCCACTTTGAATTTAGAACCTGGAATATTATCATCTACTGCGAATTTACCTAGTTCTAGCAGGGCTTTTCTGGCAAGTGTCAAGCCATTTGAATGCACACCGTCACTTTCTAGTCCGATTATGATATCAGTGGGTTCAATTTTCTCGCCAGTGATTACGTCTGAAAGTTTTACGACACCAACGCTCATTGCTGAGAGATCGTATCCCTTTCCTTTTACTTCCCCCTTAATAACATCAGGCATAGTTGCAGTTTCCCCGCCGATAACAGCCATCTCTGCAATTTCAGCTCCTGCTACAATCCCCTTCATTAAATCCCCAATAAGCTCAGGATCTGCTTCTTCTACTGCGAGATAATCTTCAAGAGCAACGGGCTCAGCTCCCATACAAATGAGGTCGTTTGCATGCATCGCTACTAAATCAATTCCGATGGTATCATATTTATTCATCAATTGTGACACTAAAACTTTTGTTCCCACACCATCCACATGCAATGCTAAGCAAGTTTCACCGTCAAGACGAATTAATCCCGCATAATGTCCATATTCCCCTACGACCTCCCCGAACTTTCCTTTACGGAATTTATACGTCTTTTTAATCAACTCCCCGATAATCTTGTGAGCGCTAGTTGCCTTGTCAATACTGACTCCTGCTTCTTCATATGTAAGTTTTTTTTCTTTCATTACTTGCTTCACCAAACATCCTTCCAGCTTTTATAGATACTTCTTCAGCTGTTTTACGACCCTTTCGACTTGTTCAACAGCCGTGCCAATGTAATTTTTGGGATCAAGCCATTCGTCTAATTCTTTTACGGTAACTAACTCACTCACTTTTGGGTCTTGTATGATAACTTCCTTCAGAGATTTGTTCTCCTTGCGACTAGCTATCCCGCATTGCCGTAAAATTTCATGAGCTTCTTGTCTGCTAACTCCTTTTTTCACCAACTCGATCATAATTTTTTCAGTAAGGATTTGACCTTTCGTTAGATCTAGGTTTTTGGTAATATTTTCATAATTGAATTCGAGCCCAGTTAAAATAGAGATTAGTTGACTCAAGATATAATCTGTAAGAATAAAAGTTTCAGGAATGTTAATTCTTTCATTTGCTGAATTTGTTAAATCGCGTTCATGCTCCAAAGAAATATTATCAAATGCGACAAGTAAATTTGCTTTTACTCTTCGTGCTAAGGAAACAATGCGCTCAGATTTATGGGGATTTCGTTTATGAGACATGGTCGAGCTGCCCACTTGCTTTTTTGCAAATGGCTCGAAAATCTCACTAATTTCAGTTCGTTGGAGGTTCCGAATCTCTCTAGCGATTTTATCAGCTGTACTATTGATGAAATTCAGAAGAACTATGACCTCTGCATGGATATCTCGCTGCACGACTTGATTCGCGATTAAGACAGGTGCTATATCTAAATATTTCATAACTAAATCTTGAATTTCGAAGCCCTTTTCTTCGAAGCTAGCCATAGTCCCCACGGCGCCACTCATTTTCCCTCGTAAGGCACGAGTTTTCACTTCTTTCAAGCGATCAAGGTGACGTCCCACTTCAGCTGTCCAGACCGCAAATTTCATTCCAAACGTTGTGGGAATAGCCTGTTGTCCATGAGTTCGCCCGATACAAACAGTCGATTTATGCTCTTTACAGAGTTTTACAAGAATTTTTAAGAGTTCAAGGACTCGATTCTCCATTACTTGCAAGGCCTTTTTTAATTGGAGTGCAAGAGCAGTATCGACAATATCATAACTCGTTGCACCATAATGAATGTAATTACCTGCATCCCCATCACACTGCTCATCTAACGCTCGAACCATTGCCATTATGTCGTGATGGATTTCTCGCTCGATTTCTTTAACTCGGTCTAGTTTCACAGATTTGAGATTAGCTTTTTTTGCAATTTCATTTGCTGCTTCCATTGGAATGTTTCCGAGTTCAGCATGCGCTTTCGCTAATGCAGCTTCCACATCCAACCAGTTCTTAAGCTTAGCCTCTTCGGTAAAAAGCTCGCGCATCTCTTTCGTATTATATCTAAATTCAATAGGATGAATTGGCATAGAGATCACACATCTCTTTCGTATTATATCTGAAATCACAAACCAATTAACAATAAATTAAATCTCATTTTTTAAACTATCTTACGCTTAATTCCTTGGGCGGCAATCAAGCCAGAAAGCGCAGCTCCAATGATGCCGCGCGTTAGGCCAGCACCGTCCCCGGCCACATAAAGCCCGTCAATATTTGTTTCCAATTGGTCATTTGTGACAATTAATTTTGCACTATACTTAATTTCCGGTGCATAGAGAAGGGTGCTGTTACTTTCAATACCAGGGATAACTGTATCGAGCCCGTGAATCGCTTCTAATATATCCGTAAAGATTCGGTGAGGAAAGGCCATGCTAATGTCACCAGGAGTGGTGCTTTTTAAGGTAGGCTGAACGATATTTTTCTCAAGCCGTTCCTCAGTCGATCTTCTACCTCGTTTTATGTCACCTAGTCGTTGTACCAGGGGCTTCCCTCCCCCTAAGGTAGTACAAGCTTGTACAATTCGTTTACCATACTCACTTGTATCTTCTAAAGGGTGCGTCAATGACACCCGCACGAGCAATGCGAAGTTGGTCGTTTTAGATAGTTCATTAATATAGGAATGACCATTTACCGCAACGGTACCATCATCATACATCTCTTGAACAACATATCCTTGATGATTAGTACAAAAACTCCTCACAAAGTCATCATAGGTGGTCGTGAAAATGTGAAATTTGGGATCGCGCTCAAAGTTACAGATGTGGTCCATGATAAAAGACGGCACTTCTACCCGCACTCCAATATCAACGGGCAGGTATTTGGTTTGAATCTCTAACCGCTCCATCTGATCCGCCAGCCAATGCATCCCGGACCGCCCAGGGGCAGCCAAACAGTAATTATAATCAAGCGTAGTTCCGTTATTCAAGACCAGCTGATTCGGTAGAATTTCAACCACACGTTGATTTAATAAAAGTTGCACTTGATTGTGTTCAAGGTATTCTTGGATATTCTTAATAATTTCAGGTGCATTTTCAGTGCCAATTAACCGCTGTCGAACGGGAATGAATCGTATTCCCACCGATCCCGCGAGTCGTTGGATTTCAGTAATCTTTTCTTGGTCAGGATAAAATAACTGATCAGGAGCCCCATGTTTTACAAAGATGGCATCAATTTTTTCTATTAATTCTGTAGCATGCCCTTCGCTACCCGCTAATTGATCTAAATCACCACCAATCTTCGGATCTAAGTTTAATAAACCTGACGAATAGGTGCCAGCACCTCCAACACCACATAACATCCGGCATGGATCGCATTTCATACACACCGCGTGTTCCTTCGAAGCACAATTTCTCTTATCTACTGCGGGACCTTCCTCTATAATCTTTATTTCAACATTTTTTAATTGGCATAATTCATACGCCGCGAATAACCCCGCCGCGCCAGCTCCAATAATGATTACTTTCGATGGCACTTTTCTTTACCTCTTCTTCTTCAAACCATAATTCTACAACTAGTATTATGTTATAAAGTTAGCACTCCTCAAAACCGATGAATTTTTCAAAATAAGAAATTTTGGTTGATTAAATCCATTTGATTGGTTATTCAATACACGCCTTTATCCGATCGCATAATTTAGAATCACTTACAGCTAATATCCTTAAGGCAAGGAAGGCGGCATTTTGTCCATTATCTATGCCTACTGTTGCCACTGGAATTCCCTTAGGCATTTGTACAATTGATAAAAGTGCATCAAGCCCGCCTAATTTCGACTCAACAGGTACCCCAATGACTGGTTTCAGGGTTTTCGAGGCGATCACCCCTGGTAAGGCAGCAGATAAGCCTGCAATGGCGATAAAGACTTTAGCATCGGAATTTAATACATATTCATCCAGCTTCGTAGGATTCCGATGTGCTGATATAACTTGCAAATCATAATTTACTTTATATTCGTCTAAGACCGAAGTCACTTTATCTGCTATCTTTTGGTCCGATTTACTCCCCATAATAACTGCAATATCTACCAAACTATTAACCTTCTTTTTAGATTTTAATTCAATGTTCCTTTTTATATGGTCATTAATAAATAAATCTCATTCGTTTTTCAATTGAGAAATCATTTTTTTAATTTCAATTTCGGTTAGCAATCCCTGACGTGCCCCAATTTGCTGAATACAATTAGCAGCAGACAAACTTCCAATTTTCCCACAGATTTCTAACTTCTGAGGGTCAAAATTATATTTCAACAATCCATAAATGAACCCCGCACTGAAGGCATCGCCCGCTCCTGTTGTATCCACAACTTTAACTCGTTCTGCAGGA
>JAEOSY010000341.1 GCA_016840125.1 Candidatus Helarchaeota archaeon
GGAAGGGTTGAAGGTGATTATTTTTTAATGGAATCGCGTAATTGTTTATTTGAAATAACTTCATTTGTTATCCCTCTCGATGTTTTCCGTATTGCAGGACTCTTTAAATCAGATGGTACGGTGGCACCAGGGGCAAGCTTACTTGTTGAAAAGTTCATGGGAATGGACCTGATCACACTCTTTAGACAAATGGGCAGTGATACGCCCGTATCACCGGCGAATCTTATTAATTCGTTACGAGTGGGAGGCATAATTCAATTTTTGAAAGCCGCGATCTCCTTCTTTCCTGCCTTATTACGCCAAGTCGCCGGTGGCACTTGGGATAAGTGGGGTTTAATCAATCATAAACAGGAATTAGTTGGTGTTGGAACCCTGAAAATGGCAACTATACCGAATGAGAAAGACGCAATGGCAGAAGGAATCGAGATCTACAAGTTTGAAGCAGATACCTCTAAAAAAAAGGTCGTAGCAGAAGTTAAAGTTGCTGAGATCGACCCAGAGTGGCCAACTGTGATTGCAATCTTACTTATTGATAGAGCAACTGGAAAAGCATTGACATTAAATTATAATACAGCAATCAAGTATAAAGAATGGAAAAATGGGAGGAAACGTGCCACGCTTTCCATCCCAAAAATTGACCGCGAGAAGAACCTTAGGGCCTATCTCATGGCGGATATTTATCCTTTAAAGAAGATCGACTTTTAGGAGAATGAGAACATGCCTTACAAAAATAAAGGACCTATAAAAGAATTTCAACGTTCAAGAGTGATGGAAATCGCCCCAGATGTCTGGGAAATTGAAGGTTACATTGGAACGAATTTTCTTGGGAATCCACCCTCGTCTAATATTTTCATTTTACGAGATGACGAATCAGTTTTACTAATTGATACGGGAACCTATCAGTTCTATCGAGAGCCGATGCTTGAAGTTCTGAGGAAGTTCAAAGAGGATGGTGCTACATCACTTATCCTCATGTTGACGCAGGGCCATTTTGATCACGTGTCAAATAATGATGTAATTCATGAGGCGGGTTATAAAAATGTGCGATTCTTACTCCCAGAAGTAGAATATCCCCTCTGTGATTTGGTGGGTCATTGGACTGGAGAATTTGAGGAAATGCAAGAAAAGACGCACAATCCCTTTGCGATGATGCCAATGAAGGGACGATCGATCCTCTTTCGGTTTATCAATGCAATCTCTACGAGATTAGCGTCCAAGCTACTGAAATGGTATTTAAGTCGCATGTTTGATGGGATTGATACGCTCAAGGATGAAGCGGAGATACTCACGCCCAATTCACGGATAAAAAAAACATATGGGGATGTAGAGTTTCTGGGATGGGAGGTCGGACGGTTCTTCATCATCCATGATGGGACGCATAGTCCAGGGCATTGTAGTTTCTATGATCCTAAAAATAAGTTATTTCTCACAGGGGATGCTACCTTAGAGATTAATCCAGCTTTCTTCAATAGCAGCATGACCAAATGCATTGAAATGATGGGGAGATTTGCGCAGTTTGCGGAACAGGGGTATGTTGAACTGGCAACTGATGCGCATCGGAGTTCGATCTGGTCCAAGGATCTCATGGATCATACCAAGCGCGAGCCCTTATCACCACTACAAACCTATGACATGTATAAGGGCAAAGAGCAATGTGCCGCGTACTACAGATTCTTTGAGAATTACTATAAAGTTATTACCCAAGAGGTACTTGAAGCCCTCTCACGGCTTGGGGAAGGAACTGTAAAACAGATCGTAAAAGAATTTAAGAAAACTGAGAAAGAGGAGGCTAAGTTAAAGATCGCCTTTACTTTTCCAGAGGTACCATCCCGTCTGGATGTGTTAGTTGCGGTTGTTCTAACTGAAAACAAGATTCCAGTCCGTAGAGAGGGAAATAAAATCATTTTTAGCGAAAAAACAGCATGAAGTTAAAAAAAAAATGATTATCATTTATATGTTTGATTAGGTCCAAGTACTACTTCTTCTTTTTTCCTTAGGGGCTGGATACACAATCGCAGCTATCAAGGTAATAATAGCGCTACTGAGTGCTAGAATTAACACTAGCGTGGCTTGAACCATAGCTTGGGGAGGTATTAGAAAATCCACTACGCTATACCCCAACATGTTGGTATAGTAGGCGAAAAGGCCAGTAAGTATTATTGCAATTTCAACCCCAAGAGGAGTTCGGGCGGTTACCCACCCAGCCCTCGCAGAATGGACTCTCAGGTCTTTACGAACGTATATTAAACCTATTACCAACAGGGGAATTCCGATAGCTGCACAAGTGTATATTATTACTTGTGTAAGCATTGGAAATGCGTAGGATATGAAAAATACTGGTGCTAAAATGAGGATACTAACTATTATTAGGTTTTTTACAAGTTTCTTTCTATCCAAATAATCACCTTCATTGTTTGATTGGACGTCCTATTTATGTCTAAGTGGTACTTTGTTTTTGCTGTTCAGGCGGTTTAAATATAATAGCACTCATAAGAGCGAGAATTACGCTACTAAGAGTCAGGATTACAACTAAAGTACCTTGAACAACTGCTTGAGGTGGAATTACCCAGTCAACTGGCAATGGTCCTCCCGTGGATACTTGAGTGAAATAAAAAAAGTACCCAAAGAGAATCATTGCAATTCCCACCCCAATAGGAGTTCGGGCAGTAGACCGACCAAATCGCCAAGAATATGTCCTTAAACCCTTACGAATATACATTACTCCAATAAACAAGAAGATCATTGTTACAGCAGTAAATACGGATAAGAAAAGCTGCAAGTCGAAAGTGAAAGCTCCCGCTATAATAAATATTGGAATTAAAATAAGGATGCTGGCAATACATAAGTAGATTGCGAATTTCTTTCTGTCCAAACAATCACCTTAGTCATTTGATTTATTTAGAGGTGGAATTTAAATTCCTTCTTTATAGAATTTTGAAAAATCAGTCTTATTAAATTAACCAATAACCTCGTTCTAGTTTCCTTAAAAAATATAAGTTCGGAGAATTTAGTATTATTTAAGGATTTATAGAAAAATCAAGATGCATCATTTGATAAAGAAATAAGGGATAGGCATGCAGCGAAAGCGACAAAAACTCAATGAACTACGGGCTGAGAAATTAAAGGTCAGGAAAGGTTTTATTAAACAACTAATGAACCGACTAGTTCATATAGTCGCACGACACATACCAAATGGCTTTTTACGCACAAAACTTCATAGATTAAGAGGCGTCAGGGCAAGTAATAATGTGTGGATCGGAGCTGAAGTCTATATTGACGATGAAAATCCCAGTTTAATCATTATTGAAGAAGGAGTTAGAATAGCCGCTAGCACAATCTTATTAGCTCATGGAAAAGACTTAGTTAATATCAAACCCGGGCAATATGCTTCAGAAATGCCACTTCCAAAAGCTCCTATTATCATTAAAAAAGGTGCGTGGATTGGCTTACATGTGATTATTCTCCCAGGGATTGTCATTGGGGAGGGGGCAGCAGTAGCTAGTGGGAGTGTCGTGATGAGGGATGTGCCGGACTTTGCCTTTGTTGCAGGTAATCCCGCAAGGATTGTTCGACGATTACCCGAACCGCCAGATTTTAAACCCCATCTCCCATACGTGAAATGGCCCAAAAAATTTCGGAAAGAGGAGCTTAAGTAAGTATAAAGAATTACTGATTTTCTTAAATCAACTAGTTTTCCTAACCATCCCAACAAAAAAAGAATCTTTCGTAATAAAATCAGCTAAATAAATGTGATCTTTTATATCATAAAAAACGAATAGCTTTCCATTTTCATATTTAATAACGAGGTCTTTAAAATCAACAGAAAGTCCAAGCCCGATCGCTTTTGATGTCGCTTCTTTAAGGCACCAAATTCCGGTTTTAAGAGAATCTTCTTTGATTTTATATCCTTTTTCTTCTGAGAAGTGATGGTATTCCTCTAAGTCTGAGGGGCTAAAAACATTCTTGGAGAATGTCGCTGAAAAAACCCGTCGGGTTTCAATGTCAATACCAACTGGTTGGGAGAGAGAAGAAATTGAGCCGATCATACCTTTCTTGTGTGATATCGAAAAATTAATCGTCTTGAGCATTTCCTCTGCGGAGCTTAAAATTGAATTCAAAATTTTAAATTGAGGTTTTTTTGAAGAGTCACTATGTATTTCAATTTGATTCAAATCACTTACTTCTACTAGTATTGGTTTTAAACGTTCGAAAATTGCTATTTTAGCAAGTAATCTCCCGAAAAACCATTCTCTTTGTCTATAAGGATTTGAGAAGTTTTGAAGAATCGCCTTCTCTTCTAATGTAAGGTTATCTTGATTTAATGCATTAAATTGATTATCAGATAACCTCATGCCCGAATTTCTAATATTTGTAGAATAAAATTTACAAAAATCACTAATCCCTAGCTCTTTATCGGGGAGTTGATATGGGAGTATTGATTCTTCAGCTATATGCAACTTTTTTTTCAGATTTTCAATATAAGTTAAGGAATCGCTCACATTAACACCGGAGAACTAAAAGACCATACAGCTTCTATTACTTTTAATGAATAACAAATATACCAAAAATAAAAAAATAACGATTTCAGCTAGAAATAAAATACAATTAAAATAGTTGAATTTGCCTATGAGTAAATTAGACAAATTATTGGATTTAATATCAGAGGTATTTAAGATATCTCAAGCAGACCTCGAGGACGAACTCACTCCCGAAGATATAGAAGATTGGGATTCCATTTCCCATATGGAGTTAATGGCGAAGTTTGAGGATGAGTGGGGGGTTACGTTCGATGTGGAGGAATTAGTGGAAATGGAAACAATTGGGCTGATAAAAGAGGCCTTAATTCGTCATGGAGTTGAATTATGAATCTTACAGAAGAAATTTTTAGGAAATCTCGTAAGGAAAATAAAATCGCGATTTTTCACCGGGACGATATTATAACGTATTCTGATTTATTCGATAGGATTTGCGGTGTAAAGGAAGAACTTAAAAGGTTAGGTTGTAAGAGAGGTGAAAAAGTAGCGATATTTGCTAATAATTCGATTTTTACAACTATTACATACTTCGGCATTATTGGAAATGGTAATGTAGCCATTCCAGTCTATCCAAGAATTGCTCAAAATGAGTTAAATTACATAATTCAAAGTTGTGAAGTTAAAACACTTTTTATTCAGAGAAACCTCCTTAAGCGATTTGAAGAGCGCGCGGCAGTGAAAATGCAAAATTATTTTTTTGATGATGAAATGGATGCACGCACAAGTGGTTTAACAGAAGAAGCCTATCAATTTCCGAAAATTGATGAAAAAAAAGAAACAGCGGTAATTGTTTTCACTTCAGGATCCACGGGCATGCCTAAAGGAGTGATGATATCGCATCGCAACGTAGATGCCAATACAAATTCAATTATAGAATATTTAGGGCTTACGAAGAACGACCGGTTTATGGAAGTTTTGCCCTTCAGTTATTGTTATGGGACTTCTTGGCTTCATACACACATGAAAGTAGGGGGGCAATTGGTTATCAATAATCGTTTCATGTTCCCCCCAAAAGTATTGGATGAAATAAACGAGAAGGAATGCACCGGATTTGGAGGCGTTCCCGCGCATTTTCAGATTTTATTGAGAAGATCAAAAATTCAAGAAAGGAAATTTCCGTCGCTCAGGTTTATTGCGCAAGCGGGCGGAAAGTTAGCAAACACTTTCATCAAAGAATTGATGGAATTATTCCCTGATAAACATATTTTTATTATGTACGGTCAGACTGAGGCAACAGCGAGATTATCTTATCTGCCACCGGCTTTATTGGAAGATAAATTGGGATCTATTGGCAAGGGAATTCCGGACGTTAAACTCCAAGTCTTAAATAAAGGGGGAAATCCAGTTGGACTTGATGAAATTGGAGAAATTGTGGCCGAGGGAGACAATATCATGCAAGGGTATTGGAAAGACCCCGAAGGAACCAAGAAAACTTTGAAAGATGGGAAATTATATACTGGAGATCTTGCAAAAGTGGATGAGGATGGATTTATCTTTTTAGTAGATCGAGAAAAGAATATTATAAAAAGCGGAGGGTATCGAGTATCTTCTAAGGAGATTGAAGATATTATTTTTCAAATTCCAGAAGTGGTTGAGGCGGCGGTTATTGGTGTGCCTGATGACCTTTTAGGTGAAGCCATTAAAGCATTTGTGGTGCCGGTTCAATCCGCTAAGAATTTAATAGATAAAGATTTTATAATTAATTATTGCAGGAAGGAACTCCCATCCTATAAAATTCCAAGATATGTGGAATTTTTAAAGGGACTTCCCAAAAGTAGCTCAAATAAAGTTAGATATGAAGTTTTGAAGCAACAGGAAAGAAATAAAGCAGGTGCGTGAGAAAATGATTAAAAAAAGTATCATGGTTCCGCATATTTTCTTCGGTAACGAACTCTATATCGGAAAAGGGGGATTAATGACTCTTAAGTATATAGAGGAAGAAACCTTTCTAATTTTTGTATCGGAAGTTGTAAAAAAATTTGAGAATTACGCGAAAATTGAAAAATATATGGAAGGCAAATCCTACACAGAAGAAATTATTGAAAGTTCTACCGAAGAGATAATCTTAGAGATGAGGGATAAATACAAGAATTCAAAGTTGGATGTTATTGTTGCTGTTGGGGGAGGATCAGTCATAGACGTTGCAAAAATTACAAAGTTTTTACTTGAAAATCCAGAGCATGATTTGGAAACACTGAAGAAAGAATGGTATAATCATAATCAGAAAATTAAATTAGTCGCTGTGCCTACGACACCAACCACGGGGTCTGAGGCGACATACACAGCCTTACTCAAAAACAATCAAAACGATAAGGTAGCTTACGTGAATCGTTCATTCATGCCAGACATCGCCATTTTAGACGTGAACTTTATAGCAGCGATCCCACTCGAAAAACTCATTCCCATGACCGCAGATATCTTTGGGCATGCCTTTGAAGGATATTTCTCAAGAGTAAGTAATGCTGTAACAAAAACACATGCAATTTCTAGTATTAAATTTTTAAAAGAGGGAATCGCGGGGCTCAAAAAGAACGAAAAAGATCTGAAAAGCCTTGAAAAAATATTAATAGCTGGGTATTTTGGGGGAGTAGCTGTAGGTAACGCCTTTGTGGGTGCATGTCATGCCTTAGCTCATACTGCAGAATCAAAAATAGATAGGGGACACAGCACTATGATTTTAAATCTGATCAAACCAACGCTTACGTGGCACCAAAAACAAACAGAAAACGCAGAATACGGGAAATTTTTGAAGGATTATGAAGAAATTGGCTATGATAAGTTTATAGAATCAGGAATTTTCGATGGATTAGACGCAGATTGGTGGGCGAACGCAGCTGCTAAAGATCCAGCAATTAAAACTAACTCGGTCCGTATGAAAGTGGATGCTGTGCTGGAGCTGGTCAATTGGATCAAGACCAAGTGATTAAAGAGATAATTGCAGCAAATCAATTCGAACTCTCTCAAACGGAAAAAGAATCTAAGCTCCTTCCTATTTTTAAAGAACAAATTACCACCCAAGCTGAAAATTTGATTAATTTAAAATCATTTTATAACAAATTCAGAATAGATCTCAGTAATCTAAATTCAATTAATGAAATTCCCCCCATCCCCGTGAATATGTTCAAAAAATTTGATCTCAGAACCTGTAAAAAAGAAGATGTTGTTCGAGTTCTGCACTCCAGTTCTACAAGCACAGGAATACCGAGTAAAATTTACATCGATAAAAAAACCGCATTTCGTCAGACGCGTTCATTCATCTCAACCATTAAAAATTTCATTGGGAAAAAGAGAAGACCACTCCTGATAATAGATACGGAGGAGGTAAATAAAGCTGGTGCCGATACTATAACTGCTAGGGGCGCGGCCATCCGAGCAATAACAAATTATGCCACTAAAAAGTTATATGTATTAGATTTAAAGAATGGCGACTTGGAAGTAAAGTTTGAGAAACTCAAAGAATTCTGCGAGGAATTCGCCGGACAAGAAATTCTCGTTTATGGGTTTACATACATCATTTGGAGTAGGTTTTATCAAATCCTGAAAGAGCAGAATATGCAACTAGATTTCCCGCAGGTGAAAATCCTCCACAGTGGCGGCTGGAAAAAGTTAGTGCAACAAAAGGTGGATAAGAAGACCTTCAATTCAGAAATTGCGAACCTGTTTAATACAGACCCACGAAATATTATAGACTATTATGGAATGGTAGAACAGGTAGGGGTTGTATTCGTTGATTGCGAAGAGGGATGGAAACATGTTCCCGATTTTGCAGATATTATAATTAGAGATTTCTATACAATGGAAGAAAACGACCCCAAACAACCAGGTCTAATTGAAATAATGAGTATTTTGCCGTCAAGTTACCCAGGGCAAGCCCTTTTGACTGAAGATGTTGGTGAAGTTATTGGAATTGATGATTGTCCATGTGGTCGGAAAGGCAAGTATTTCACATTCAAAGCAAGGGTAGAAAAGGTTGAATTACGTGGATGTGGAGATACATTCGCTGAAAGGAGGGGTGAATAATGGCCATTCATGTTTTGTATTTTCAGAATAAATATTATAAATTGGATGAAAAAATTGTTCCAGATTTCAAAGAAATACGCGCCCAATTGAAAAAGAGCCAGCTACAATTCAAAAAAATTCCGATTGAACAGCGGATGGATCTTTTTCAGCAATTTGGTAGAAATTTGCGTAGTGATAAAGAAATTAGGCAATGGGAGGGCGTCCCATTTTTATCAAATTGGCTTGGAAAGGGAAATCTAACAAAGATTTTAATTAAAAATTTGGGATCACTTGAAATTCTAAAAGATTTTATTGGGGAAGGACAGAAAAAAACAAAGGCGCAGCCAAGAGGGTTGGTTTGTCACTATATTGCGGGAAATGTACCTACTTTGGGACTCTTTTCACTGATCCAGTCCATGCTCGTTGGAAATTCTAACATCGTCAAGGTACCTCCCGTTAGTCAATTTACCTTTCTTGAATTGGTCAAAATCTTTGAAAAAACAGAGTCAAATGGGATAAAGGGAGCAGATATTTTAAAAACGGTGGCGGTCATACACATTCCTATCACAGATGATGTCTCAAATTTGAAACTCTCTCTCATCGCAGATGCTCGTATCATGTGGGGTGGTCAGGAAGCCATTGATGCCATTTCTAAAACTACTAAAATGACTCATTGTGATGATATCATATTTGGTCCTAAATATTCCTTTGGAGTCTTGGATAGGAAAGCCCAAGAATCGGAAGATTTCCCCAAATTAATTCGCCAATTTGTAAATGACATCATCGTATTTGATCAGGGTGCTTGTTCATCCCCCCAAGTAATTTTCTTTGAAAAAGGATCCTTCGATTTACGAACCATCGGGCAAAAATTTGAAGAGGAATTTAAAATAGCTGCAAAGAAATTTCCCAAGATTTTAGTGGATCAATATTTAGCATCAAAAATTATCAATATTCGAGCGGATTATGCCCTCTCTCCAGAAAAGGATATCATTGCTTCCAAAGAAAACGATTGGACCGTCTTAATGGATAAGAATGTTCAACTTGAAGAGCCCGTGCAATCGCGTACTATTTTCCTAAAAGAAATTGATTCGGTCATGGATTGTGTGGCTTTAATTACCCCACGCATTCAATCAATTGGGACCGCAATTTACGATAAAGAAAAATTGATGACTTTCACGGATGCTGTAACCTACAAGGGAGTAGCACGTTGCATTTTACCGGGACAGATGAACTTTTATGATTCCCCTTGGGATGGTATTTTTATATTAAATCGATTGGTGAGGTGGGTTACACTATATATGCCTAGAGAAGAAAATCTTCAATGAAAGGGGAAGATTATGTGGGGGAGAACCAAGATCGAAAGAGATTATACGCTTTAATTATTAGTGGAATTTTTTTTGTGGGAATTGTTCCATTCCTCTGTATATTGCTCGCATTGTTTATTGATGCTCTCCTAAACTTTCCGATTCTTTTTATTAATTTATTTAATCTCTTTATAGCACTCCCAGTTTTATCTGTTGGATTTCTTTGGGAGATTTGGGCAAATATTGCACTTTATCGAGAGGGGAAAGGCAGTCCAGTTCCCACGAGTGCAACTGAAACAATCCGGTTGGTGGAGATAGGACCATACCGATTTAGCAGAAATCCAATGATTTTTGGTTATATCCTTATGTTTATCGGTTTAGGTATCCTATTTAATTCTCTATCTCTATTAGTAATAATTTCACCAATCATTTTAGGATTGCTTATTCTCTATGTAAAATTTAGGGAAGAGGTAGATTTGGAATTACGATTTGGGGAAGCGTATAAGAAATATAAAAAGCGCAAATCGTTCATTATACCATGTTTCCCTGAAAAGAAACTGAAATAGCTAGATTACCAAACTTTAAATCGTTTAAAGTAATCGATCATAGACAAATTATCAATGTCACCTGTGAAACAGACGAGCGTCTCATCTTCATCCTTTTTGTAGAACCTTGAGAAAGATTCCTTCAATGATATTAAGGTATAATTTCTCTTTTGATTGATCTTTTTTATAAGCCCTTCAAGTATTTCAACGTATTTTGCCTGTCCCATTCTAATAGGATGCATGTCATAAACCAAGACACCCTTTTTGCCGAAATCTAGGGTTTCTGAAAACCGTCGTAGGATCTCATTATTGTTATTCAATTTAAGGTCATCAATGAGATAATCATCGGTAATACCCATGAAGGGCATAGAGGTAACCCCGCATTCATGTTTTACTGGATGCGGAGGAGGATTTTCAGCTCTGATTGAAGAATCATATAGAATGCCTAACTTTTTTTCATATTCAAAGAAGATTTCAGCATTATTGCTAATTTTCGTGAGACCATAGGGGGCCCTGAAAACCCATGGGTCTAGATTTTGTTTTTTAAAAACAATCACGGAATTTTTCATATCATTGAGGGCGGCACTT
Source organism: Candidatus Helarchaeota archaeon (assembly GCA_016840125.1). The sequence continues at coordinate 10,972 of JAEOSY010000341.1, forward strand.
TTTCCAACTACCGTATAATCAAGATGGAGATGACCATGCGGGGCAAAATCATGATTTTCAAAATGTTCATGGTAGTCCGGACGGTTTTCAATGAGATACGTGGAAATAAAGTAGGTCATTTTAGTGTCATGTTTATCTAACACCTGATTGATTCGCCGGATTAGATTCACCATATTATCAGAAAATAAATTCAAATAATTAGCAATTTTTTTGATGAGAACCGGGAATCGCCTACTACGATACTTTAGTAATCTCCTAAACACGCATTAAACACCCATTAAGCACGCATATTAATTTGAACGACATCAAAATCTTGTAATGAGTAGTCCAAACCCACTCTCCATTTTCGTTTTTCCACAGTGGGGAGAACATCGGTTTCTTCTTTGGTGGCATGCTGCACAAAGGCATAGCGAAAGCGCTCTACAAAATCCCGATGGATTCTTCCAGCCACAAAGCGCACATCGGACTCCCTAGGAACGATGAGGGGTTCGATTAAATCCGCTTTGGACCCTTTAGGTTTTAGATAAATTCTGATTAAATCTAGTTTTCGAAATATTTCATCTTTTAATACATCAATATTCATACCAGTTTCAGCAGAGATGCGGATTATCTGGCGTCCTTCCCTTTCTAGCTCTTCAAGGAACTTTTCTTGCTCAGGTGTAGCTATATCCATTTTGTTACAGACCACTAAAGACGTAATATATGCGCAATTACCGTTGAAATAATCGATTAAATCGTCAGGAGTGATGTCTTGGTGCGCAACGATGAGTGCATTCACAATTTTAAATTCCTGGCAAATTCCCCGTGCCATTTCAAGTGTCATCTGTGTGAGTGGGACAGTGGAGTTGAGCGCAATACCCCCGGATTTCAAATAGGATACGGAAATCAACGGAGGAAAGCGGTCCAACCGCACTCCAATATTATATAACTCATCAAGTATGGTTTTATACTGGAAATGAGGCAGGTTCCATATATCTAACATAATCAGAATTAGGTTTGAAGTTTTGGCTACCGCAAGGATACGCTTCCCAAGTCCTTTTCCATCCGAGGCACCCTTTATGATCCCCGGGAGGTCTATCACCATGATTCGGGCGTGTTTATATTCCATCAATCCGGGAATCGCGTCCAGCGTCGTAAATTCATATGCGGCCACCTTCGACTTCGCGTTAGTAATCTTGTTGAGGAGAGTGGATTTGCCCACTGACGGGAATCCGACTAAGGCGACATTTGAATCTCCCGTTTTTTTAACATCAAAAGTTGGACCGCCGGAAGATCTACCAATCCCTTCAAATATTCGATCCATTTTTTGGCGCTCTAATTTCGCAATCTGTGCTTTTAATTGGCAAATAGACTTCATAGTGTGTTTATTGACGGCAGTTTGCCTCAAACGCTCTTTTAGCTCATTAATCCGTTCCTGGTAATCAACCATACGTTATAAGACACCCATCTGTAATCACTGGAAGTTAATACTACCAAAGAAACGTAATTTATAAAACATACATACTCTTTTACTTTTGAACAGTTATAAAGAAAGAGAATCAGATAGAATTTTATAATAGGTTTTGCACACTTACTTTAGGTATAGAGGTAAAAAATATGGCAAAAATTGGGCGAACTCTCGGTGGAGTAATCGCTATTGCAGGAGGAGGAGTTTATACATATCTTTTTATTAATTATCTTTTGGGATTATTGAGTCCACTTCCACAGTGGGTTCAGTTCTTTTACACTTTAACGGTCTGCCTTTTAGCTATTATCGGAGGCGTACTACTCCTGTTGGATAGGACGGTTGGTGGTGTTCTTGCAATACTAGCTGGTGGAATGGTGATAATTGGATTAATATCTGTGGTACCAGTCTATTTTGTTGTCGATACGGCGTTCATGATAGCAGGAGGAATCATAGGATTAGCCGTAGGGGCGGAAGTGTAGAGTCGATTTTTTTATTATAAATAGTTGGATATACCCGTAAGTATTTGAAAAAAAAAGGGGGGAGAATTAGAACATCATTCGATTTCGATGCTCGAGCACTTGTCGTTTTCTTTTAAATAAAAGTCATTACTTTTCTATTTCCATCTGCGAAACATGTGTGTTTATTTCATTGACCCATGCTTCAGCGTATTTCAATAGATTTAAGAATGGAACCCACTAGATGAATTCTCACGAATGGAATTCTTCAAAGGAGAGAAATGATATGAAAAAGCAAGATCTCTATGCATTAGGATTATTGACATTTCTACTAGCTCTCAGTACGATCTGTCCAGTGATTGCGAATGATTGGGGATCTCCCCTGGCTACGGACCCTTCTGGGGATGCAGGCAACTCAAGAGATGATATCCAATCGGTAGATGCGCGTTATGCTAATGAACTCGTCTATTTTCGTTTCAAAATGAACAATTATCTCAATTGGGCGAATTATTATATGGTAAAAGTCGATTTCGATAAAAATGTATCATCAGGAGAGACTTCTGATAGTGATTCAGATATAGGATATGAATTTTCCATATACTGTGGTGTTAATGATTATACACCATATATTGAAACAGAGATTGAGATCGACATTTATGGGGGATCATCTTATTCTGTTAGATACAACATGACTGCTGGTGGTACTGCATTCGCTTGGAACCCTGATCCGAGTGTCGAACCTTACTTTGACATGACCCTATTTATGAATAACTCTCAAGGAGACGTGGTGTTTGGACTGAATTGGACGTGGCTCACGGAAGAGCTGGCGGGTTTAGGCGTTGAGGGGGATAATTGCACCATGTACCTCGAGTTTGAGGTAGGAGGTTTCACCGACTGGTGCCCCGACCGCACTGGCGGGACTACCGATTACATCGAGTGGGATCTCTACGAGGAAGGGGATGGCGGTTTTCCGTGGTTGGTAGTGGGTATTATTATTGGAGGACTGGCAGGATTAACAGCAGTGATTTTTGTGATGCGAAAGCGAGGTAAAGCCTAAGCGCGCCCCCGAAGAGCAGGAAGTCATATTCAAATAATCCCAATCTCTTTTTTTTGAATAAATAGCGGGGTATAACCATAATTCTATAAACTTTATTTCAATCTTATTTTTTTATAAAAAAAAAAGTAGAGAGTAAGTTTGAAGATATTTTTTTCTTTAGTCGGCTTTTTCTTTATTCTTCGCGATTTCCTCTTTCATCCACGTTATGAATTTTTCATCGGACGTCCGGAATAAATCCTTGATGTCGTCTTTATTATCCGGCTTGATTTTACAGATCCAACCATCGCTATAGGGGGAGCTATTTAAGAGAGTTGCATCATAATCGACTTCTTCGTTCACTTCGGTGATTATCCCATTTACGGGCGCGTAGATTCGCCCAACCCATTTCCCAGATTCAAGACTCGCAAAAGGTTTTCCTTTGGTAATCTTTGTATCTTCATCGGGTACTTCCACGTAGATGAATTCGCCAGCTACTTTTTGTGCATAATCAGTGGTTCCCAATGTTAAAACATCGCCGTCATCTCTTACCCAAAAGTGACGATCTGTATAATACAGATCTTCTGGAAATTCATATTCCTCGATTTTCATTTTCCCATCTCCTTCATTACATACAAGAGACTAGTTTGTTTTCAACTACGAGATCAACAAACCCCTCATAATCAATTACGGCAATATTGTCTACAATATTTTTGATGGCACGAGCTTCTAGATCTGCCTTTAGTGCATAAACAGTTATATTGTCTCCTTGGAGTTTATGAATGATGTTCTCGGTTTGAACTCCTTTTTTAACACCAATGACGGCATCTTCAATTAATAGAACTTTGGAGTCCGTTGATTTTTTTAGTGCTGCACAATGTTCCAAATCTCGAGTTTGTAATGGAGATTTCGCAAAAATATATAGCATTTCCTCACCTCAAAATGGTAAAATATGATCAAATTGGCTTAATTTTTCTTCAAAATTATCGGGTGTGCATACCTCAGCTTCGACAGTCAGTTGGTCAACAGTTATATTTCGTTCTTTCAGTGATTCCCCACAGACATAAAACTTGTTAATGTCCATTTCATCTAAATCAGGTAAAACTGCGCCTAATGCCTTCATTTCAATACCCTCTGGGTTTTGATCTGCTAAGGCTAAAAAGACACCATCGTGAATTAAGAGCACTTCAACCTCAACCTCAAAGGCTGCTAAGCCCATCATGGCGCGGAGGGCCTCTGCAGGGTATACGGTCCCATAAGGGGATTTTCTTACCATTACTAAAACTTTCTTTGTCATACCATTAACCTCCGAATGTGATAAACCGATCAGATTCTTCAATAAAATCGGCCAGCTTTCCTAATCCAACAATTTTTGTATTTTCTATCGCCATATCTTTTTTCAGTCCCCGGAATTTAGAACATGCGACACAGGCATAGACTTTTACACCCTCAGCGCCCAATTCCGAAAATCTTTTGGCAATGTTGCGTTCACCTGGAGGCACGATGTATTTGTTGATATTATTGACTCCATCTGTGTAGAGAAAAATTCCTGTAATTTCATGCCCTTTTTTTAGTGCAGCTCTAACGAAATGATACGCAGTATCACTACATTCGAACTGATAAGGGCCTGTTAGTAACATTACACCTATTTTCATGGTTTCCACCTATCATCGAAAGCAGGTGGTTTATTCCTTGAGATTTAGCTTTATATCCTCTTTAAAGGTGCATAACACCGAGTGAGAGACAAGTTTTTGGATGCCTTCGATTCGAGAGATTTCTTTAGACAGTTCAGCTGCGTCTTCTGCAGATTTACAGCGAGCCATGGCAGCGATTTGGAAATCCCCGGCGACTTGATGAATATAAAGAAGTTCAGGGATATTGGTCAAATGATTCGCCACTATTTCTACATCGATTTTGGGATCCGTTTCCAAAAAGAAACAAATGGGGTAAGTTAATCCAAACGCTGCAGGATCTAGAATAGTTGTGTATCTAAGAATAATACCTCTTTCTTCTAGGTCTTTAATACGTCTGCTAACGGTGGAAAAGGATACTATTTTTTCTTTACCGGCTCCATTGAGTTTACGTGCGATTTCTCTCGCCGAGAGTTTTGCATTTTCCTGTAGTAACTGTAGAATTTTTCGGTCTAATTCATCGATCATGAATTTTTGAGCTCCTCTCAATTTTGAATAAACCATCATACTTTTTTTAATTAAGAGTTGTTCTTTGAAACACTAGCGAATTATTATTTATAAATGTATGCCACAATTGTTGCACATAAAGTTTAAATCTGGGTTTAGTGTCTCATATTATAAGTATTTTTAATACTATTGAAAAATTGGAGGTTATTATGGTATGAAAAAAATGGCTTTCATAGTCGGATCGAACTCTTTTGAGAAGATGATGATGCCTTTCATCATCAGCCAAACAGCAGAAGCGATGGATATCGAGGTACATATATTTTACACTTTCTGGGGTTTGAAACTGTTAAAGAAGGGGCAAGCTGATAAAGCTAAAGTTGCAGGCATGCCCTTTCCAATGAAGGGAATGGCGGCTTGGATGTTTAAGAAGAAGCTAAAAAAGCTAGGAACGTCTAATCCAAGTGAATTAATAAGAGAAATCACAGAGGACGGTAATGTGCATCTGTATGCATGCAATATGACAATGGATCTGATGGGCATTGAGAAGGAGGATTTAATTCCTGAAGTAGAGAAAGTCCTTGGTGCCGCTGCATTTCTAGAGATAGCCGATGATGCAGACCAGGTATTGGTTTTTGCATAATCAGGCGAAACTCTCACCTATATTTTTTTATTTGGTGATAAAATGAGTGACTCAGAAACTGAATCAGAACCAGAAGAAGAATGTATTTTTTCTGATGATTTAGATCCCAATTTTAAATTTGAAGTCGCTAAGGAACATGGAGGGGATGCAATTAAATACTGCTTTCAATGTGGCACCTGTGCAGCTGGGTGTCCAATTCGCACGATTAATTCTGACTTTAATCCGCGGACAATTATTCGTAAAGTGCTTTTAGGTTTGAGGAAAGAAGTCCTTACGGGGAAGGACATTTGGATGTGTAGCAACTGTTACACCTGTTTTGAACGCTGTCCTCAAGATGTGAAGTTTACTGATATCATTTTTGCGCTCCGCAATATCGCGGCACGGGAGGGTTATGCACATAACTCGTTCATCGTGCAGGCGGAGCTCATCCAGGATATGGGGCGGTTATATGAAGTTACGGAACTTGAATTAGAGAAAAGAGAAAAAAATAATCTACCACCCATACGTCCTCAGAGTGATGATCTCATAAAATTATTTGAAAAAACGAAAATAATGGATAAAATAAAAAAGCGGAGAGAGGAGTAAAGAAAAATGACAAAATATTCCTTGTTTCTTGGATGTACAATTCCCGTTCGAGCAATGAACTATGAGATTTCGGCAAGGAGAGTGCTCGAAGTCCTCGAAGTACCGCTTGAAGAAATTGAAGAATTTACCTGTTGTGGCTATCCCGTAGAATCGGTAGATAACCTAACATCTTTAACGGCCTCTGCAAGAAACTTGGCCCTTGCGGAGAAGTATGGGACCACCATTCTAACGTTATGTAGCGCGTGTACCGGAACTCTGACAAAAGCTAAAAAAACATTAGATGAGAATGCAGATTTGAGGAAAAAAGTAAATGAGAATCTTGCAGTATTAGGATTGGAATATACTACAAAGGCAGAGGTTAAACATATTGGAAAGTTTTTCTTAGAGGAAGTCACGCCTGAGAAGATTAAGGAAAAGGTGGTTACCCCACTCATTGATATCAGAATTGCACCGCATTATGGTTGCCATTTTAATAAA
>JAEOSY010000028.1 GCA_016840125.1 Candidatus Helarchaeota archaeon
CATAATTTGATTCCTCAAATGCTTTCCAAGTCCAACAACCTTCAATATCAAGATTCAAAACTGCTTCAAATTCTTCAATATCCTTACCATATGCTCCCCTACACTTAGTGAAATTTACAATAAATTTTGCCCCTTCAATTTGTTCATCCTTTACTTCCCCAAGTTTAATAACTGCATCTAACATATCTTCACGTCCTGAAGTTCCCCGCTGGTCACCGCTTTTACCAGAATGGTGTACTAGCAATACGGCAATGTTTCTTCTTCTCAATGTCAGCAACCATGGAATGACCTTTTCCCAATCTCCCTTATCAGATTCTTTTAGCCCCATAAAGAGGCATGATATATTATCAATTACAACAGCTTTAATCTCTGGTTGGTTATCTAGCAATTCTAGAACAGCAGATTGAAAATCTCGATTTACTAAGTTCAGGTCTTTTTGAATATTCATAAAAACATGTTCCCCACTCAAAAGTTGCAATGGTTTTATAAGTTCACATGACAGTAACTCTACAGCACGTTCACGCAACTGCGAAATAGGCATTTCTCCATCTATTATCAGAACACCAGTTGGTGGTGGTGCATCCCATCTTAAAAAAGGTGTTCCAGTAGCAAGTGAAATCGAAAAGGATAATCCAAAGAAAGTTTTACCAATACCTCTTGGTCCGTAAACCATTCCCAATCCACCCTGAGGTAACCAAGGAAATAATTTCGGTCTTTCTGGTATATCCATTCTCAATAAAGATGGTAAATCGATAACACAACCCATTAGATTCGGGGGTTCTTTTTTAGCAACATCGCAGAATATTTCGTGGGTGAGTGGTAAGCGTTTTAGTCCTTCAAAACCTTGAATATCATTGTTGACAAGATAGTCGTCAAGTTTGCCTGCATTTCCATCAAGTGGCAAAACCACCACATTGATTTCTGCTCCTTTCTGTTCCACTAATCTTCCCAGCCTGTAAACAGCATGGCAAACCTCTTTCTTTTGCAAGAAGTCAGCATCGGGAATAAGTTCAACCTTTTTCCCTTGCCAGTTGATTAATGTGAAATCATCAATTAGTTGTGGTTTTCCATCTGCTCCTTTCGTAGCGAAGTTCCAAATGCCCCCAAGTCCTAAGATGTTTAGACCTTCCTGGGTTCCTTTGAGAGCCTTCTTCTCACCTTCTACAATTCTGATGATGTTCTCATCAGGATTAAATGCGGGTGGAATATAAAGGTGTAAGCCTGATTCCTTTGGCTGAAAATATCTCATCGTGTGACCATCCCTTTGTTTGTATGGGGGGAATAGTTTATACCTGGTGAAGCCATTACATCCTGGATAGGGAAAAGCTATAAGTGATTTGATTTTTATATCCCTACCAAAAATTTTATTAATATCGCTTGGTAGAGCAGAATGTATTTTTGCTTCCTTGATAACGTCTTCGGTTAGCCCTGATTTTGAAAGGTCTTCACGATGTTCTGGTGCTAGATTTTGCATTTTTACTTCTCCCCATTGTTAAATACCTGCTCCACATTCATTCCTAAAGCTAAAGCAATTCTCTTCATCTCCCCCTCAGAAGCCTTTGCAAGCCCTCTCTCAAGCAAACTAATGCGATTCTGAGCAATGCCTGAAAGAGCCGCTAGGTGGTACTGAGAAAAGCTCACCTTCCTCATTTCTCGTAGTTCCTTGATTCTATTCATGTTGCTACCTCCCTAAATAAAAAACCCAAGATAGTAAATTATGATTATGATAATCAGTTTACAGTATCCTGGGTTTGATTGCACGGACACATAATTAGGAAAATGTGTCCACTCTAAATATGTTCTATTCTATTGTTTCAAGCCATGTCTTTTTGCCCACTTCATAAAATAATCTTGTTCCGATGGCGGTAAAATTTCCTCATCTGAGTTTAATAAACCACATTTATATAACGTTTGATATATGTCTTTCCAAAGTTCATGCTCATTTTCATATTTTAGGGGATAACCAGTTGTCGTTTCTCTAATTAGATTAAGCAATTTCTTATTCGCTATACTTTTTTTACCTTTACTTTGCAAGTTAAATCGAGTGTTCTTTTTTATTGCATCACTCAAGCGGCTAAAAAACAGTCGGTCATCTTCATTTTCTTTTTCAAGAATTTTGCTTCTTACCCAATCTATAAATAACCATGACTTATCCCACTTGATTAATTTCCACAAACTATTATCATCCCCATCTCTAGCTTTCCCATAGGTAATTAACATATCCTCCTTATGTTTTTTCTCGTATCTATCAATCTCACCGAAATATACCTTAAATTCTTCCTTCTTTATCCGAGTGCGTAATTTCCCCATCACCTTGTAAAAACCATCATCGGGATGTTTTGGGGCGGGTTTCGGTTTCCTTTTGTTTTTGCTTTCCAGTTCCGCCATGGTGGCAAGTTGACCAAATGCCCTCATAAATCTAGAACTTGTGCGAAATTCCATGATTTGTATTATATCATTTTTTAAACCTTCAAAATGCTCCTCTTTAGTCATTCGTTACCTCCCGAAAGTAACATCCCTCATCAAAAGAAAGGGGGATGGCGTGGGATTCAACAGGACTTTAAGGTTGATGTAGCTGAATTAACTCTAAAACAAAAATACACAATTCACCACAGAATATTAAGATGGCAAAACCATTCAACAGTTCATGTCCTCGACTGAAATATCGCTGTTTCCAAGTCAAATTCTTTGATTGTATATTTATGTCCTTCCCCCACTCCGCTTCCAAATAATTACTTGTGAAACTAAACGATAAGTCTTTTTCCAATTGACAGATTTTAGGATAATGGTCAATAAGTTTTCTATCAATATGATGAGCGTAAATTCGCCAAAAACATATTAGTGCAGATGATGCAATGAAATATATAAGTATATGATAAACTGAGCGTTCTTCTATTAAGAAGTAAGTTGAAAAAATACCTACTGACACGGGTAAAAAAATGGATGTCATAACAAAGCTATTAGTAATAACATTATTGCGCCATTGGTTAATGACTTGGTATTCAGTCATTAAATATTTTCTTTTACCTTCTGTCATGATATCCTCTTCTTCCGAGTTATCGTCTTCCTCCTTTTTTATGCCTGACTTTTTACTGCC
>JAEOSY010000342.1 GCA_016840125.1 Candidatus Helarchaeota archaeon
AATTCTCTATGAGAGCTAAAGAGTTTTTTCCTTTTTGTAAAAAAAAGAGTTAGATGAAGCGGGGAGGCCATGCCGTTAGCAGCCAAGAGATTATAATTGTAATGGCGAGCGTGGATCCAAGCACATTTCGAGTTTTATGGAAGATAAATCCGCCAAGAAGACTTAGCCCAAAGTATAGGACGCCATATAAGACCATGAAGAATAGCGGGATACTGATTGCAGGCAGATTCTCATTTAAAGTGATGGAAGCTGGCATGCCTATAACAAATTGATTAACGAAGAAGATGACAAACATCCCAAGCCCTTGTAAAATTCCGACAATGATGGCAGATCCTAGGATTTCAGTAAACTTACCACGGTTTCGGAATTTAGTTTGAATGAACCCACGACCCCAGAGTTCCATGACAAATACGTAGGGCAAGAAGGTGAGGAAGACTATGAAGAAGTTCCCAATATCCGCAGGGATTATCTTTAGCAGGAAGTCAGAAACTGCTAGGCTAAGAATTGCAACAAAAAAGAGCCCTCCGAGGATCCCTATTATAGCAGAAGAGCCCATTCCATGTATACCAAGTCCGTAGTCAGCCAATGTAGTCCCAAATTTCTTTTTTTCATACCAGAGGAGAAAGATCAGGACTGGAATTGTTAGCAGAGCAAAAAAAGTACAAATTACCCCAATGAGATCAGTGATCAATATAGGGATCCATGAGTGGAGCTCAGGAATATTAAATACAATTAGAGGAACTAAGGCGCTAATTCCTGAAATCAAAGCAAAATACATTGCAAATTGAAAAGTTTTATCTGTGGAGGAAATGTTTTGTGTTTCTTTTGGTGTTTGCGCACCTTTTTTATTGAGCCATTTGTTCAGATATGATGTAAGCGCAAAGAACCCAAGTATCCCCCCCAGATATGTAAGCATAATGCCAGAAATCATGAAGTATACTACATCTGTATTAACAGGTGCTCTTAGCCCTCCATAGAAAGTTAGATCCATCCACTTCACAGTTTCATTTAAAGTTTCGGGCATAAAAGCTTCCATTATATGTTCCACATTTTCCTCAACTACTAAACGCCTGAGGCCACTTGAGTTGGTGTATAATTTTCCAGGTACTACCTCATCTGCGCGACCCGTATCATTCCAAATGGCCTTGGCTAAAATTTCTTGGTTTTCTCGAATGCTGAATCCCTCGTCCAAGTCCCCATTGATCAGTAGCAAGTTAGAGGGGTAAGATTCATTCACATAGTTAATGGGTGATCGAATGGCGGCCTCAGCAGGGTCAGTAAAATCTATGCCGAAATTCATGATGTCTTTTACTCTATTATAGACCGATGGCAAATCAAGCCCAAGAAACTTGGCAATAACATCCGAAGCATTAGCTCCCGTTGAGATGGGAATAGTAGCATTGACACGGGGGTCGAGCGCGCCCACAATTGTTGCACACATAGCACCATGAGAGTGACCAATGATACCAACCTGAGTGTCATTGATCCCATAGGTCGTACTTTTTGATAACATATATGTGATAGCTTCCTGAAAGTCTTGAATTTCATAAAGAGCGAGGGAACTTTCATTTCCAGATGTCTGATGCCCACGTGCGTTAAAGGAGAAACAAACATACCCATGCCTAGCTAGTTCAGAGCCGATTAAGTAAAAAAATTCTTTTGAAGCGGTAAACCCATGCATTAACACTATTAAAGGAGCTCTATCAGTCCCTTTATGTCCAAGTGGCTTAATTACAGTTCCTGTAAGTTTGGTGCCATCAAACGAGGTAAATTCTTCCTCAATCAATTCCACTCCTTGGAATGTAGTTGTGTAAGAAATAAAAGGACCAGCAATTATAAAAATTATAGCGCCAATTAAGAATAATTTTCTTAGAACCACAGAGTATCCCTCAAAGTCGCTTTGATTTTTCGTTCTCGCTAAATTCGTAGGTTACCTTAATGTAATAACAAATTGGATTCGCTTGTTAATAAATAATAGCTTAGAAAAAGTTTTATTTTCCAGCTACTCCGTAAGTCTGGAGATTAGTATATGGCAGATATTACGTTAACCCCAAAGAAACTCCCCTCAGTCCCATTAGAAGTGGATATTTCACCTGATAGTATTGCTGGGAAGAGTATTGAAGACGTTAAGAAAATAATAATTCTTCATGGTAATCGTGAGGTCAAATTAGGGGACTTTTTTAATGTTGAAGGAAGTCCTGCAGATAGTGCGGCTGATATTAAAATTATAATCAACGGTAATGTTGACTCTGTGAAAAATATAGGTCAGAAGATGACAGCAGGCGAAATTTTAATAAAAGGAAATGCCGGGATGCACACCGGGGACGATATGAAAGGTGGAAAGATATTAGTCGAAGGAGATTGTGGAGATTTCTGTGCTTCAGAAATAAAGGGCGGGGAAATAGAAATTAAGGGGTCGGCTGGAAATTATCTTGCAGCTGCCAAACGAGGTACATGGAGAGGTAGTTCAAAAGGGAAAGTTATAGTTCATGGCAATTGTGGAGCAGAAACTGCTGCATGGATGCGAGGTAAAACCATTGTTCTTAATATAAAAGGTAACGCCAGAGCATATCTTGGTACTCATATGCATTTAGGGACTATAATTGTGGATGGTGACGTTGATCCAAGAGTCGGTGCAGAAATGAGTGGGGGAAAAATAATCATTAATGGTAAACTTAAGGAACTCCTTCCCTCATTTAGTTATATTGGAGAGGTTAAAGAGATAGAATTAAGTGAAACCGAAAAAGTAACGGGAGACTACCTTAAATTTGAGGGAGATTTTGCGAATATCTCGCCGAAAGCTAAGAGAAAAGGTGAAATTTACTTAGCCAAAGGGAACAATCAAGATTTAATCCCTAAATAATCATTTCTTTCCATTATTTTTATAATCCTTTCCTTCTATACTTAAATTGGAAAATGGAGTATTATTACCCTTATCTTACGAACAAGAAAGAATGCCGAGGCTGCGAAGATTGTGTGCGCGCTTGCAAGGCGGAGGCAATTTCCTTCGATGACAGTAGAGAGTGGTATGTCGATAAAGAAAAATGTAGTAAATATCAGGCAAAAATAGAAGATATTTGTATGAATTGTATTCAATATTGTAGAAAAAATGTGATTAAATTAAAAGAAGGAAAATAATATGGAATTTTATAAATCGTTAGTTCCACAAATCGAAATTCTTGTTACGAGAGCCAGGACTATTAATTTAGAGAAGACGGCGCGCTATGGAAAACTATCACAAGAATATTTTGAAAACTCCGCAATTTGTCTGATCCATCCAAATGACATGAAACGACTGGGAATAAAAGAGGGGAATATCAAAATTACTACAGAAAGTGGTTCAGTGGTAGTCAAAGCCTTAAACAATGAATTTGAAACGAGTGAAGGTATAATCGTCATTCCAAATGGTCCATGGGCTAATAAAGTGGTAGGTGAAAAAGATTTTGAGCAAAATCAAATATGGTTTAAGGCAAATATCGAATCTACTGATGAAGTAGTCCCAACTCTTGATAAAATCCTTAAAGAATTAGTGGAGGGCGGTTAATTGGGAAAGTTAACAGCGTTTAAAATATATAATTTACTCCCAAAAACTAATTGCAAGGAATGTGGGGAATCTAGTTGTATGGCCTTCGCCGTTAAACTCTTGAATAAAGAAAGAGAGATTGGAGAGTGCCCCCCTCTCAAAGAAGATAAGTATAAATCAAATTATGAGCCGCTAAAAGAGTTACTTGCACCTACTGCGGGAGCTCTTGAAACGGGAATTACACTTGATACAAACCTCTGCACCGGTTGTGGGAATTGCGTGGTCGCCTGTCCGCCGAATGCGCGAGTCTGTGCAGATTGTAAAGCAGGAGCAGGTCCTGATCCTGACAATGAACTAGTTCTCTTCCGTGTGGTTGATAGTAAAGCGGAAATCCGAAATTTAAAAATATGTCGACGATATGAACCGCCTATCACGAATTGTAGAATATGCGAAATGTATTGTCCAACGCGGGCCATAGAAATTCTAAGGTGAAAGGATGTCGAAAACAAAATTTAATATAGTTTGTTCTGGATGCTCGTTACTCTGTGATGATATCGTTGTTGAACTCGAAGACGGAAGAATTTTAACGACACACCATGTTTGTTCGCGAGGCTATGGTCGGTTCTATCAAGTAGATTTCCAATATCGATTACATAGACCATTACTCAAAAAGAACGGCAAACAACAAGAACTTTCATATGAAGAAGCTATAAAAATTGCTATAGAAATGCTTAGAAATTCAAAAAATCCGTTTTTTTATGGCTGGGCCTCCGCTACCTCTGAAACTCAACAGAAAGGGATCGAATTGGCTCAGAAATTCAATGGACGTATTGATTGCGCATCAAGCTGTACAGTTGGAACGGGTATTCAACCCTTAATTGAAAATAATATTGAGATTCCGAAACTCCCCTATATCAAGGATTCCGCAGATGTGCTTGTTTTTCTGGGGAGTAACCCTACTGCATCACATATTCGGTTATTAAGCAAGTATGCGCTGTTAGCTCGAGGCGCGAATACGGATCGGGGGATTGAAGATCGAACTGTAATTACTATTGACATCCGCAAAACGGATATGTCCAAGTTTTCAGAAGAATTTTTACAAATAACACCAGGCAAGGGGCGAGATCTGATCGAGGCATTTACTCAGATCATAGAAGGAAGGAGTATTTCAGCCGAAACAGTCGCAAATATATCCCGGAAAGACCTCTATGAAGTGGCGAATATAATGAAAGACGCCAGATATGGTGTGATATTCTTTGGGGGCGGGTATTTAAAAACAAAAGAGAACATGACAGTTCTAGTAAAGCTGATAAATGCGCTGAAACAGAAAGGGGCTAACTTTGGTGCCATTCCCTTGGATGGGGGATATAACGCGTTAGGTTTTTGTAAGAATTTAAAAGACCAAGCTTGTACCGAATTAAATGCAGATTTTAAAAACAAAAACCATGCACCAGAAGGTAATCTTTTATTGAAAACTATAAAAACCGGGGACATTGACCTCTTGGTTGTGCTCGGTTCTGATCCTATCTCAAATTACCCATTTCATTTAAGTAAACAACTCGCGAAAGTTCCTTTAATTAGCATTGATTTTCAACAAACACCAACAACAAAATTATCAAAAATTGTCTTACCAACAACTATTCCAGGGGTTGAGAGCGCAGGGACAGCCTATAGGTTAGATCTCGAACCAGTTACATTAAAAAAGTTCATGGATCCACCTACAGGAGTGCATTCGGACGAAAAAATCATAGAAGATTTAATATTAGGAAGTTAATCGAAAGAAATCAATTGATTTGGCTTTTCAAGGCTTCATCAATAACCTTGGCTTTTTCACGAACGTCTATTTTCATGTATTTTAGAGTGCATAATTTTGGACCGGTCATTTTTTTACACCTTCAGGAACTCCTTTTGATAAATTATAGCTTTCATAAACTACTTTAATTTGGAGTCCTATTATTTATGCAATGACTTCTGACAAGGATAACGTAACCCCAGTGGAAAAAACGCTCTTAGCAAAGTGTGGGGTGTTTTGCGGAGCATGCGATGCCTATTTAGGGGAGGCAAAAGCTTATGCTAAGGAGTTGTCTGATAGCCAAGCGCTTGCTATGGATGATAAAAGAAGCAAAAAGGCTGCAGAGAAGTTATTGGAAATTTTAGAGCAATTTAATTATGATGATTTAATTTGTTTTGTTGATTTTGGGATTAAAATCAAGCAGTATGATGAATTCAAGCGATTTTTAAGGGTGATTGCGGAAGGTAAAATCACACTTGATGGGGATTTTGATATTAAAGCCTTCCAAAGGGTTCTTCGCAAATTTGTTGGAGCACCTAAATGCACGGGTTGTGGAATAGCTGGGTCAGCTAGAATGTGTCCGATTGTCCTCTGCTGCCAGGAAAAAGGCTTTCTAACTTGCGCAGAGTGCCCAGACATTCAAAATCAAGGTATTTGTAAAACGATTAATGAGAAAATTATCATTCCATCTTTAATTACGGACAACAAAAAGTTTTTCCAATTAATGACAACGCGGTACTCCCATTGGAATGTTGAAAACCTTAAGAAGATTATTCGGAAGGGATATAAGCAGTATATCAAAGAAATGAAGGAGAAATGCGCTCAAGGTTTTACTATAGGACAGGTCGTTTCTAAGGAGTGCATTTTTCGGGACCTACTCGGCTTCTAACCTCCTTTTTCAGGAAAGCCTCTCGAAGCTAGATTTTTAAGATCAATGGATGAATATACGTTCATGATTAGTGTCAATAAAGAAGCCTTGAAAGTAGTTAAGGATATTATGGACAATAGCGAGCGCTTACAAGTCAAAGTTATCAAACTTGGTCAGGGATCAACTGTCATAGACATGGGGGTGAATGTACCCGGCGGGTATGAAGCAGGCTTAAAGATGGGAGAAGTGTGCCTTGGAGGATTGGCGACAATTGCATGGGATTCAGTTAATATTGGGGAGTATTTACTTCCTGCGCTTACGGTTACGACAGATCATCCTGCGATTGCATGTATGGCATCTCAATTTGCAGGTTGGCGAATAAATCGGAAAGATGAGGGTTTTTTTGCTATGACTAGCGGGCCTTGCAGAGCAAAAGCCTTGAAAGAAAAGGATCTCTTTGCTGAATTGGAATATAAAGATGAAGCAGATCTCTCAATAGGAGTTTTAGAAACAGGTCAAATACCAAACGAGAACGTCATGAATTGGTTTGCCGAAAAATGCGGAGTAAGTCCTGATAAAGCGTACGCCCTCGTAGCCCCAACTAAGAGTATGGCAGGTGGGGTACAAATTGCGGCTAGGATAGTAGAAACTGGAATTCATAAGTTGCACGAGCTTCATTTTGATCCGAAGAAAGTCGTATTTGGCTATGGAACAACTCCAATTGCGCCAATTGCGAAATCAGATTTGAAAGCAATGGGAATGACAAATGATGCAATCATTGCAACAGGCTCTGTCACACTGAATGTAAAAGCGGTTGAGGACGATAATCTTGCAGAATTAATTCAGAAAGTCCCATCGAGCACTTCAAAACAGTATGGAAAACCATTCTTCCAGACCTTCAAAGAAGCCGGAAAGGACTTTTATAATATTGATCCTCTCCTCTTCGCACCTGCGGTAATGATTCTGAACGATATTCCTACTGGAAAAACGTATCAAGCAGGTAAAATGGACTTCGATCTTTTGAAAAGTTCATTTAATCTTTAATTTTTTTTATTAGAAAAAAGGAAATTTAAATGAGATTTTATGAAAGAATTCCTAGGAGCTATTGGGCAATTATTAGTGGCCTTTTTGGATTTATATTTATTATAACAGCATTATTATTACATTCCATTAGTGAACCTATTTCATTTTTTACCCATTGGGTTAGTCATTTGGGGTGGGGTCCGAATGGCGCGGAATTAGTATTTAAAGTGGGTTTAATCATTCTCGGATGTCTAATTACGCCTTATTTCATCTTCCTCTATAGATATTTAAGGGGGCTGGAGGGCGGAGAAAATAAGAAATTAATAAATAAAAGTACACAAGGGGCGATTTTTGCTTCAGGGGTTGCCCTTATTGCTCTAATAATTACAGCTCTATTTGGGAATATTAACCAGAACGGATTTTATCTCCATCTGATTGGCGCAGTGACTTATTTCATGACGGGAATGATCGCCATGGTTTTATTCACATTATCAATGTTCCTTAGTAAGAAATATAGTAAAATTCAAGTAATTTGGACTATAATAACTCTTGGAATTTTTATCGCAATGTTAATTTCAGCGATTCCACTCATCAGTACATATTCTATAACAGATTTACTTATGATTAATGAGGCGGTTTTAGATAAAATTAGCCCGCTCACAAGGTGGTTAACCTTTTTTGAGTGGCAATTGGTGTTTTCAACCTTCATCTGGTTCATTATCACTGGCGTCTACACTTTAAAACAGATAGACTTAAAATTCCATTAACTTTAATCCATGACTATTTCACAAATTATTTAACTTCAAACAAAAAATTACTTTGTGAGAGGAATAAAATGACTTCAAACACACAAAATAGATATGATTCAGGACGAAGGACACCACACACTCGGCTTTTAAATTATTTCAAAAAAATTCCATATCCACTTGCTTCGCTTCTAATTTACGGAATACCGCTGTATATTTATTTGATAATAAACGTTCTTACCAATTTTACTTTAACAATCTCAACCGGAACAGTTTTTTCAGGTATCTGCATCTTTATTTTTCTCATTATATACCCAATAACTTGCAAGTATTGGGAAGATAATACTTTTTGGGAATTCTGGGGTGAAATTCGCCCTCTTGTGAAAGTTGATGAAAAGGAGTTCCAGCAATTAGTCAACGATTTTGAAAAGGAAGCATATGGAAAAAGAAAATTGATTTCAGCAGCTCTTGTAATCGGTTTATATTTATTGCTAGCTAGCTTAATTTTGATTAGAAATCCATCGTATTCAAACGCTAATGGGTTTTATTTTCTCTTAGCTGTGATGCCCCTCACCCTATATTTAGTAACTAATGCATTATGGGATTTCATCACTGTGATGGACGTGTCAAGACGTGTCTCCCAATTAGACATTCAATTACTCCCTTTACATCCCGATGAATTTGGTGGCATCAGCAGTTTTGGAGAAATTTCTGTGGAAACTGCCGTAATTTCCTCGCAATTTAGTTTATTTTTCCCATTTCTAGTCATGATCTTTACAATTAATATTACCTCTACAGCCTTACAGCTCCTGACTCTTGGTTTATCCATCTTCTTCTTTGCATTAACCGTTGTACTCATCTGTATTTGCTACCTTTTACCCTCATATTACATTTACCAGACTGCTAAGCAGAAAAGGGAGGTCTTAATGCAAGAGAGCGCTGATTTCTATAACAAAACTCTTAAGGAATATGAAGAGTATCGAAAAACACCCAATAACGATAAGTTAACAGAAATCTCGATGGCAATGTGGGTAAGCATACAGAAAGATAATTTTAATCAACTCGACAAACTGAAAGTCTTTCCGTTTTCAAGGTCTATTTTGTCAAAGATTCTTCTCTCGATCGTTCTTCCTGTTATAACGGGACTTTTAGTCAATATTTTCTTTATTGCCGTCTAATTATACTCAGCCACTCATAAAAAAAGGAAGAAGATTATTCAAATATAACTTTACTATCTGCAATTTTCGCTCTGAATTGAATAAAAAAAAGGAATATGATTTTATTTTTGAAAAAGAGCAACTTTTTTCCTATCGAGAATCAAAATTAATCCCAGAATAGTGAGAAAGCTGAGTAACACAAATTCAAAACTAAAAGCTGGGATTCCAGAAAGAGGGATATAATTAAGGGGTGTAAAATCGGCATAATAGTAACCCCCAAAACTGGCAGAAGCTATAACCGCAACCCTAGAGGTTTGGATGGTTGGAACTGATACGTTGATCTTAGAAATAACAAATCCTGTGCCATAGTCTGAAAATCCGAATGTTACTGGAGTGGCACTCCATATTTCACTGGCAAAATTAAAAAATTGGTTATCACTAAGCCGTTGTATGGTAAAGCCTGTAGTAAGAAATTGGATAAAGTAATCCCCGGAGTCATCGTTATTAGTATCGATATAGATGGTGAAAGCATAACTTCCATTATCCACGGGTACAACTACAAATTCAACAAAGAGTTCTAAGTAACCGCTTAGTAGCATTGAATCTACTAAGGTGATATTCACGATGTCGACCTCATCATGATAGTCGCCAAGGGTTCCTTGATCGGGCGTTTCGCCTGTGAGATATCTAGCAACATCGTCCGTCGCATCTGTAAAAGTAGAAGTAAGGCTTGTCCATCCACATGGTGAATTTCTTGGATCGGTGTAATTTGCATTTGTTAGAGGGAATATTGAAAAAATTCCCATTAAGAGTGCGCTTAGGAAAAGGAAAGAAAACAATCTTCGCTTCATTTTTCTCGTATCCTATCTATTGCAGAGAAATAATGGATAAAAAATATTTAAAATATTTCTTTTCGATAAGATAAGCTGTCATCTTAGGTAGAGAGAAAAAAAAGAAGGTTATGAGAAGCGCATTACGATGCCAGTTCCACCTTCAGGATAATCCCATTCGATCGCTTCGCTAGGGCAGATATGGAAACAGGCACCACACTCAAAACAAAATTCAGGGAATTTAAATATAGCTTTGTTCTCTTCGGTCATTTCGAAGCTACCGCCCGGACATTGTTCGTAACAAATCCGGCAACCGCTGCATTTATCAGCGTTAATTTTAATAAACTCGGTTTTAGTTGGGACCATTTCGAAATAATCTTTAATTTTTTCACGTAATTTTTCCCCATAAAATTCGTCTTTCGCTTTTTTTGCCATTCTATTTCCCTCCCAAAAGTGATCCAAATAATTCAAGGTAGGGCATTAAGGCGCGACGTCCAAACCGAATGCCTGTCATTAGCTTGCTAATGTTTTGGATGTTTCCAGAAATAAAGGAAGAAAGATCCATAGGATGTTCCATGGCCCGGGCCATGGGCGCCGCAGCCATTTGAGCTAAATTATTGATTCCAACATCGTGGGTAAGCCAGATCTCCTGTTCCTTCCCGATTCTAAGGGTTTCACCAATATCACCCTCAACCCATTTCTTTTGATAGCGGCTCAGGGTTTCGGCAGAAGTGTCCCCTTCCTCAATCGCCCTTACAGCAGTTTCGGCAGCTAATTTACCTGCCTTCACAGCACCGTACCAGCCCGCTCCATCAATTGCACAGACCATGCCAGCCGCATCTCCAACGATCATAACACCATCACCATAAGTATAATTCATATGACCCATCATGGGATCAGTTAAAGGGATAGCCTTTGCGTGTATTTCTCGAATTTTACCACCCTTAAGCTTGGGTTTAACTAAGGGATGGTTAATTGCGTTATCCATATACCAATGTGCGTTATATCCGTACTTAACATAATCACTCATTAAGGAACCCAGCCCCAGACTGACAGAGTTCCTGTTAGGAAAGATCCAGAAATAGCCTGCATTACCACCAATAGTTGCACCCCAGTAAATCTCGATCATCACTCCATCATCCATTCCAGAACCAAATCGGTCTGTAATTGCTTGTTCATCCATAACCCAATCATATTTGATACAGAGAGCATTCTCTGTTGGGGGCCACTTAGCGCGTAGACCACACATACGTGCGACCATTGAATTCCCACCATCCGCACCAATCGTAATTTGCCCTTCGATCTTCTCACCCTTCTCAGTTAAAATCCCAGTGGTTTTAATCCCATCGCGAAGTACATTCACGACCTTTGTCGAAGTTATCAATTCAGCACCCGCTTTTACAGCTTGGTCAGCCCACCATTTATCAAACTCATTTCGATAGACATCAAGAGGATCTACATACTTCTTTTCACGTGAAGCTCCAGAGAATTCGGCCCAGTCGGGGCCTGGTTCTGGAACCCAATACATCCGAGCCCCATCAACAACTCGTTCAATGGGCGCGTCCGCGGGGAAGTCAGGGATAATTTCCCTTGCTACATTACCCCAAATGGTCGACCCACTTGTATTTTTTTCGCCAGGATATCTCCCACGTTCGATCATGAGAACTTTCAAGCCTTCTTCAGCCGCAATTTTCGCACAGGCGCTTCCACCAGGTCCTGCGCCCACTATCACTAAATCATATCCCATAATAAAATCACCAAAATAATCGTTTATGATAATCAAAGTTGCTATTCTAGAGATTAGAACTTTCGAACATAAGTATTTTTTTTATCAATACAATAGTTAAAGACGAAGAGTAAAAACCTAATAAAAAGCGGAATTTTTTAGATTTCTTAATACAGGGGAAATTTATTTGGATAAGGTATTTGAACTGCTTGAAAATGTTGATAATAAGCAAATAAGCAATGAAAAGCTAGAAAGTATCTATCTAGAACAGCTTAACGAAGATGACCGAAGAAAGCTTGGACAGGTTTTTACGCCAAAATATATTATCCGCTTTATGATTCACCAAATCAAGCTCTTAAAAAATTTGAAAACTATAGAGCCTTCATTTAATCTGAAGATCTTGGACCCCGCTTGTGGGTTAGGGCGATTTTTGCTCGAAACGTATGATTTCTTAAAGAAAAAAATGAGTGAAAGCCATTGGAAGGAGTCAGATATACATAAAATTTTGTTATCAAGAAATTTGTTTGGGGTGGACATTGAGCCCTTGGCAGTTCAATTCACTGCATTCGCCTTATATCTTAAAAAAGCTAAAGCCCCAGTGGATGATTTATTTGTGATGCACTCCAATATTCTCGAATCCGATGATTCCACAGAGAAAACGTTGAAACCAATAAATATTTGGGAATTTATTACTCAAACTCCAAAGGAAGCGCAAAAAGTAACAGCAAGGAAGTTATTATCCAATTATTTCGATGTAGTGATTGGAAATCCCCCTTATTTTCTTATTTCCCAAGAAGAAAGAAGCGGATCAAGGGGAAAGCAATTCCACACCACCTTTCATCCTATAAATTTAATTAAGGAATATCAATTACATTATAAATCGTGGCCAAAAGATAATCAAGATCCCAATATTTTCTATCTCTTCATTGAGCGAGGGATTCAACTACTACGAAATCAGGGGTATTTAGCCTTTATTGTTCCAGATATACTGATTTCGGGGAATACAACTGAAAATCTGCGTAAAGCCATTTTAGAAACGTGCTGTATCAAGAAACTAATATTGATTGATGGACAGGTATTTGAAGAAAAAGGGATTTCAAATATCATAATCGTTCTGCAACGATGTAATGAGAAAAAAATTCGGGCGGAAAATAAAGTTGAAGTGATTTCAACCTCAACTTTGGAACTTATCGAGAACGACAAACAAAGGATCTATGAAAAATTTGACGAACGCCCACGGTTTATTCCTCAAGCCATATTTCAAGAAACTCCTCAAAGGAACTTTGCAATTCGAATGACAGAAGAAAATATCGTGGTCTTTCAGAATGTCTTCAAAAAATTCCAAGCTGGAAAATTGATTAAATTAGGAGCGGTATTCGAAATTCAACGGGGCGTAGAAAATTTAAAGAAGTCTGCAGCAGTTGATTCAAATCTCGATGGGAAACAGACGCTTCGGAAATTAATTGCGGGTTCTAATATTGAAAAGTTTAGAATCAATTGGGCTGCCCCTCTCTTTCCTCATAAATTCATCGATTATGCTCCTCAAAATACTGATTATAAACATATTCACTTCAAGACAAAAGAATGGTTCGAGCAATCCAAGATTGTTTTAAAGCGCGTCAGTAATAAATTGGTAGCTGCCCTAGATGTGGAATCTCAAAAGGAATCAGATTATTTTTTTACTATGGATTCCGTGCAGATGCTTTGGTTGAAACTAGGTGCAAAAAAGGCATATGATCTAAGGGTAATTCTAGCAATACTGAACTCTGAGTTCCTGAACTTCTATTATCAGACGCTGTTTTCTTATAAGAAATTGTTTTCTAGAGTCCAGAAAGCATTTCTCCTAGAGTTACCCATTCCTCCCGAAATTCCACAGGATATTCAGAAAGACATCTGTGATCTTGTAGACCAATTATTAAAGAACGTGGAGAAAGTTGATCCAAAAAGCGAGGACTCACTAAATAAACTTATTTATAACCTCTATTTTACGCCAGAGGAATTGAGCCGATTCCGCGGTTTATTCAAAGCACCCTTAACTCTTAAAGATCTCCCAGGAATAGGGATGGCGAAGTATTGGGACCTGAAAAAACAGGGAATAACAACTCTCAGGGAGTTAGTGGAATGCGATAGTAATCAAGTAGCAAAAGCGATCAAAGGGATTGGAAAAAAAGGGATAGAGAGTTGGAAGGAGATCGCTAGAAATTTGATAAATTGATCCATTACTTAGTAGTAGTTAGATCTTTCGATGTTAGAACTAAAGCGCTAGCCCAGAGAATTAAAGCTATAAGTCCTATAGGAAAAGGAAATCCGACACCTGCAACTATAACAATGACCACCATTAAAGGAATTAACAATAGGGCACCTGAAACTAAAGTCAATACCCATGCCCATTTAATCCCTTTTCGTAAGGCGTAATACCAAACTATTATGAAGGCGGCTCCAAGACTCAAAAACATGAAGCCAATGAGTAGGATTGACAAGCGAGTGAGAATAAATGCGTTGGGGTAGGTGGATGCAATCGTGTCATAGGTAGATTGGCCAATAAATTCTATGTGATAGGGGAGTAGATCTGCGCGGATAGCATAGATTAGCCCAAAAAGGATTAGCACTATATCAACAACAACAAAAATGATGGATCCTATCTTAAACATTAGAGATTCAGTCAATATACGTACCTCAAGTTCAGTGAATTATTAAAATAGAGAGAGGATGTACTATTTAATTCATTAGAATCTGATGTGAGAGACCTATGAAGGACTTGAAGGATAAAAATTGTGTGCTCACGGGAGCTTCGAGCGGTATTGGGCGAAGCCTGGCACTGGAACTCGCACAAGAAGGCACAAATCTATTTCTTGTTGATCTGGATGAAGTTGGATTAGAAAAAGTGAAGCAGGAAATCGAGCCTTTAGGTATAAAGGTTTATACCACGAAATGTGATGTGTCTAAATACGAGGATATAGAAAGAATGGCGAGCGAAGCCTATTCAAAGTTAGGTGAAATTGACCTTTTAATCAATAATGCGGGGATTAGTGGTGGAGGGGCGATAGAGATGCTTGAACTGGAGGAGTGGAAAAGAGTCATCGATGTAAACTTATGGAGCATTATTTTTTCCATTAAAGTGTTCCTGCCAAAAATGATCGAGCGAAGGGCGGGGCACATAGTTAATACGGCTTCAGGCGCGGGGATTGTAGGTCTTCCGTTTCATCCCCATTACGTGGCTTCGAAGGCAGCAGTTGTAGGAATCACGGAGGCACTCTCAAGCGAGCTTTCGAAACTCGGACTCAAATTTTCAGCCATTTGTCCTTCTTTTATTAAAACCTCAATCATTGATCGCAGTATCATTAAAGTCCCACGACATTTGATTGAAGGAGATAATCTCGGGGAAGTTGATGAGAAATTAGAGGGATTTAAAGAAGCTTTTTGGGAGGAGTACATGCGTGAGGGAAAAACTCCAGAGGAGGTTGCTAAAAAATACCTTAAGGGAATTAAAAAAGAGGATTTATTTATTTTTGATTCCAGAATTGTGCGGTTGGCATTATTCCTCAAAGCAATATCTCAACGGTTATATAATAGAGCTCTTCGAGGACAAGGGAAGGAAAAATTGGAGATGATCGAAACCGCATTAAATAAGCTTGGTTTAAAGTTGAAAGATCCTCGGGTGGAGTTAAAGAAGGGGCGAAAAAAGCTGAAAGGCAAAACTTGTTTGCTAACAGGGGCAGCTTGTGGAATCGGAAGAGCTTTAGCATTTGAATTAGCAAAAAAAGGTGTAAACTTATACTTAGCTGATATACAGATAGAGAATTTGGAAAAGGTCAAAGCAGACCTCGAGCCCTATGGAGTACAGGTCTATACAGGGAAATGTGATGTCGCAAATTTTGAGGACTTTCAACGCTTAGCAGAAGAGGTTTACTCGAAATTTGGCGAATTAGACATTATAATTAACAATGCAGGGATTGGGGGAGGCGGATATTGTGAGGATATGACAATAGAGGAGTGGAAACGGGTTCTTGATATAAACTTATGGAGTATCATCTATGCCATTAAAATTTTTATCCCGAAATTCCTTGAACGCGGGGAGGGATACTTCGTGAACACAGGCTCGGCAGCTGGTATTATAGGTTTACCCTATCATATAGAATATGTAGCTTCAAAGTTTGCAGTCGTTGGTCTTTCCGAAGCTCTTTACAGTGAATTAAACATGCGGGGTATCGATGTCTCTGTAATTTGCCCGAGTTTCATTAAATCCAATATTATGGACCGCTCCGAAGTCATGCTCCCACAAAGGTTAATAATAGGCGCCACGGAGGAGGAAATCAATGAGAAGCGAGCGAAATTCAAAGAGGCTTTTGGGAAGTACTATTTTGAAGGAGGAATAACCCCGGAGAAAGCTGCTAAAAGTTATATTAAGGGACTTAAGAAGCGGAAACTATACATTTTTGATAAATTTCTCATTCCCTTTGCACGGTTTGTGAAGGGTATTTCTGAAGGATTATATAAAAGGGTTCTGGGGAGAGTAAAGCGGCAAGATTTAGAAGTCATTGAGAAGGCCCTCACCGAAGCGGGTATCGAATATGGAGATCTAATTTATTAAAAAGAAATAATTGAAAGGGTGTGGAATCTAAGGTATTTATTTAATGTATTTCAAAAGTTGGCGAGAGTTATCTTAGACATAAAAAGGAGAGTTAATTCTAATGATATCCAAATTTGAACCGTTTACCTATAAATCCCTTTTAGAATTACAAGTAGGAATTAAAAAATTAGGCTTAAACATTCCAATTCATCCTAAAATAGAAATTTTACAAACGCCTATAAAGTTTTCAAAGGGGTACATTCCAAATCGATTAGCAATCAATCCGATGGAAGGGTTTGATGCGAAGAATGGAGCTCCAACCGATTTAACCCTAAGAAGATATCAAAGATATGCGAAGGGGGGCGTCGGGCTGATTTGGTTTGAAGCGACTGCAATTTCAGAAACTTGCCGTTCGAATAAACATCAATTAATGTTATCTGAGGAGAATGTGAAGCATTTTAAAGAATTAGTTACAGAAACTAGGGAGATATGCAATCACACACTTGAAGAATTAGGTCTCGAGCCTTCAAGTGTTTTAATTTTACAATTAAATCATTCGGGGAGATATTCCAAGCTAGAAGGGAGGCGGTATCCTATTAGAGCATTCTATAATTCAGAGTTAGATACAGCAATCCAGGTTTCGGAAAAGGATGGTGTAATCATAGCTGATGAGGAGTTAAAAGAATTAGAGGATCTGTGGGTGCAAAAGGCGGTTCTAGCAAAAGAGGCAGGGTTTGATGGAGTAGATATAAAAGCATGCCATGGTTATTTAATTGGTGAATTGCTATCAGCTCGAATCCGAGATTTTTCGGAATATGGAGGTCAGGAGCTAGATGCTCGGGCGAAATTCTTTCTAAATATCATTAAAAAACTGAAGAACCAAATAAAATTTGACCCAGATTTTTTCATTACAACCCGCTTAGGAGTTTATGATGGCATTCCGTATCCCAATGGATTCGGTGTAAAGCCACAAAAGAACGAGACCTTCCCAGCTTCGGTTGATCTAACGGAACCTATCGAATTAATTAAGAAGCTATATGAACTAGGTGTACGATTAATTAACATTTCGGCGGGCAATCCCCACTATAAACCACATATCACGAGACCTTATAATACACCCATAAAAGGTGGGCAAGAACCAGACGAACATCCCTTATATGGGGTCAGCAGAATAATGAATTTAACATTTTTAATCAAGCAACAGGTACCTAAAGATATGATATTTGTTGGATCGGGTTATTCTTATTTGCGACAGTATGCAGGCTATGTCGCGGCAGGTTTAGTCCAAAAAGATATCGTAGATATTTGTGGGTTCGGAAGGATGGCGTTTGCCAATCCAAAGTTTGCACGACAAATTTTTCAGGAAGGGGAAATCGATAAAAAGATGACGTGTATTACGTGTTCAAAATGTACTGAATTGATGAAGATGGGTAAAACGACGGGTTGTGTTCTTAGGGATCATTATTATGTTAATCTTTCTTAGGGGCATACATTACGAATTCTAGGAATGAATACTCCTCGAACTTGTTTTTAAGATATTGGAGCTTATCGAAATTCTGCTTGTCAACACGTCGCCATTCATTTTCTTTCGGTTTATCTTGTGAAGCAAGCTCAAACATTAGGAGAAACTTCTGTTGACCAGGACCTCCTCCGTAGATCTCACGCTCGCCTGTTTTGATGTTTGAGATTTTCTCATCAATCTGATACAATCGGCTCCGATAAACCTCAGAGAGAGTAGAAATATTGGGGAGATAAGTAGTTTTAAGCCACTTTATTACTTCCGCTTCTTTACTAGCCTCAATATTGAAACGAATGATGTAAAGGAATGGGACTTCAGTAAGCGCGAGTTTTCCGTCTAATGCAACTAGTTGGTAGATATTACGGATATTATTTTTGAAAAAGGTCAATGACTTTTTTGTCCACGGTGTGGAGTTGTTTAGGGCAGTCATGTAGGGTTCGCTTTGCAATACACTCGTATCGGTGGTTTCATAGTACATCAAATAGGTGTGTCCTTCTATACCCCGATAACGCCGACCAACGAGGAAGCCAGGAATAGTTACGCGCTCCGTCATATGCTCACAATTATGCCATTTCTGAATCGCCAGGATATTTTCATCATCAATATCAGTCCAAAAAGCCATTAAACCTTTTGCTTCATATTCAGTCATTATAAAACTACTTCCTACATCATGTATTATTTATTTCTTTATCAATTACATGATCTTCAGCAACGTTCTCGGCTGAGAAGACAACAGGGCAGATATGACCGAAGATGGTACAACTCCAGTCTTCAATTTCGGAAGGAATATCTTCCGGATGGTTATCGGGGTTAAACTCTGCAACTTCCTTTTCAAAAAATTTTCGCGATTTTTCAGTCATGGGCTTTGTATCAGGCTCAACACCCAATCTTCCCCTCTCTAAACAGGATTTAATATATTCATAATGTTCGATTGCGCTTGCTTTTCGGACAGGCAGAAGTGGGAATTGCTCCACAAGCGGACCGTAGGGACAGTATTTTAAATCCCAGCAGGGTTTACGAGCATCAGTCGTAAATTTTCTCCATTTCTCTAAAAACACCTCATCATCAATGTCAGGTTTGAATCCCAAGCTTTTCTTTATACGTGCATGAATCAAATTTACAGCTCCTATTTTTTTGATTGACCTCTTAATTTTAAGATATTAAAGATCTTTTGATTCATTCTATTTTAAAATAGAATTATATGATAAAATGATGTGGATTTCAATAACTTCTGGTTTCAAAAAAAGAGATGTAAGGATTAGAGTCCTAATCCTTTTGCCACGCGTTCGCCCCAAGTCGCATCTGCGCGGTTGAAATGGGCGAGTTGGCGTTTCTGGGTGAAGTTCTTGATATCCTACTGCGTTTTGAAGTGAAATTTAACCCAAAATTGCCACATTTCGAAATTTTTGTCAACAGCTTTTAAAATTATTTTCAATTTCTAAATATGCTTGTATGAAATAATTACCAAAGCACTTTTAATCAAAAATATTGAGACCGTTAAAATGAAGTGAATCTTCTGGGGACAAGGCTACATGGGATGAAAGTCGGTACCCAGAAGGATCAACAAATGAAGTTATTATGTTTTGGTAGGTTAATATCGAGGTGTTATGAATATGGAAAAGAAGAAAAAGAATTTAAAAACACTCGGAGGCACGACGGTCCGAGACTGGTGGCCGAATCAGTTGAATCTTGATATGCTACACCAGCATTCCTCTAAGTCCAATCCGATGGGCGAGGGTTTCAACTACGCTAAAGAGTTCAAGAGTCTTGACTTGAAGGCCGTGAAGAAGGACCTCAATGAACTGATGACGAAGTCACAGGACTGGTGGCCGGCGGACTTCGGTCACTACGGACCTTTGTTCATCCGCATGGCGTGGCACAGCGCTGGCACCTACCGTACCGGTGACGGCCGGGGCGGTGGCGGCAGCGGCAGCCAACGCTTTCCGCCCCTCAGCAGCTGGCCCGACAACGCTAACCTAGACAAGGCGCGACGACTGCTCTGGCCGATCAAAAAGAAGTATGGCCGGAAGATTTCCTGGGCTGATCTGATGATTCTCGCCGGCAATGTCGCCCTGGAGTCGATGGGTTTCAAGATCTTCGGTTTCGGTGGCGGGCGTGAGGACATCTGGGAACCGGAAAAGGACATCTATTGGGGTTCCGAGAAGGAGTGGCTGGGTGATGAGCGCCGTAGCGGTTACGGAGATCTCGAAAATCCGCTTGCTGCCGTGCAGATGGGGCTGATTTATGTCAACCCAGAGGGTCCGGGCGGTAATCCTGATCCGGTCGCTGCAGCGCACGATATCCGCGAGTCCTTCGGACGCATGGCGATGAACGACGAGGAGACGGTGGCTCTTATTGCAGGCGGCCACACGTTTGGAAAGTGCCACGGCGCTGGTGATGCGAAACATGTGGGACCTGAACCTGCAGCGGCTAGCATTGAGGAACAGGGACTGGGTTGGAAGAGTAGCTTTGGCACAGGTAAAGGTAAAGATACGATCACCAGCGGTCTGGAAGTCGTCTGGACCACCACCCCCACGAAATGGAGTACCAACTTCTTCTGGAACCTGTTCGGTTTCGAATGGGAACTGACGAAGAGTCC
>JAEOSY010000343.1 GCA_016840125.1 Candidatus Helarchaeota archaeon
GTGAGCCGCCTCTAATAGAGTAGCTGAGGGCAAAGGAAGGGAATGCCGGTATATATTCGCTGATTATTACCAGTCCCGAGTCCAACACTGTTTTTTTTACCATATATAGCTCCGTTTTAGGTGAGTAGGTGAGTAAGGTAAGTTGGTGAGTTGGAGAGGTAACTTTAAATCTCCTCAATCAACTGAGCCGTACAAGGTGAGTGAGGTGAGTTGGTGAGTCGGTGAGTTGGAGAGGTAACTCTAATTCTCGTCACTCACCGACTCACCCCACTCACCCACTCACCAAATTCTCAAAGGGTTATTTTATCACCACAAACGGATAAAGTCAAAAGAAGACCAGGATTTACAGGATTAAAGGATTACCACGATTAGAGTTGAGTTCGCGAGATAAGAGGTAGAGAGGTAATAAAAAAAGAGGGGTAGGAAATGGCGCGCAGCGCCTACCTCTTTACCCCTCTACCTCTTTATTACTTCTAATTCTCCTCACTCTCCAAACTCTCAAAGGTTATTTTTGGTACTTTTGAGGTAAGGATTCGGCCACCTCTCTCCGAATCTCCTCGCCTGCTGTTTCTATTCCATTCGATATATCGATGTAAACTAGACCGGCAATGTCGGTGGGTAACTCTATTTTTCCTTTGTATAACAGGATGACTCTCCCGCGCCTCCTGCCGAATTTTGCAAGGAAATACCCCATCTCGAAAATAACATTCTGGCGAGCTCTGCGTTTTTCGGTATTTGAATCGTCTAAATTACCGATTTTATCATCCGGGGTAAGAAGAACGAAAACCAGCTTAATATCCCTCGCCACCTCTTCGAATTTTTCAATGATCGTACGTCCATGATTCGGCTGCTCATGCAGAATGATAGGCTCCGGGAATTTGAGAGTATTTTGGAGATAGTTTTTCAATTGATATTTTAAATTTTCATCATGCCCATGCACAATAAAACATTTCGGGCCCCCATCAGGGGGGATTATTCCCATGACTTTACAGATATGTTTAACCAAATCACCAGGTCTTATCCCAACTTTGCTAAAAAAACCACCGCCATGTTTATGAAACCAATCGATAACTTCTTCTGAAGTTGTATTTGAATAAGCGATGAAGAAGACGTCGGGGTGGTCTCTTTTGATCCATTTGGCTAATACCAGTCCAGATCGAAACCCCCCTCTAGTAGCAAGTATATCTTCCTGATCGATAATTGCGCCTTCTCCGACAGGAAGCCATATGTCAATAATCGCTGCATCAAAATGATTAGCGTCTATTATTTCTTTGGCTTCACTTAGAGTTCTGGCAGTCAGCACCTCAAAATTTGCTAATTTAAGTTCATCTACTACAGTACTGGAAAAAAAAACGTCATCATCTACCAGAAGGACTGTTTTACCTTTATTGTCGTTCATTCTTTCTCCTTAATAATAAAATATTTGATTCGTCTATAAATTCTTCTCAGGATAATTTTTTCCAACTCTGAAAACAGCCGTAAAAGTAAAGGTCGTTCCTCTCCCAGGGTGACACTTCACCCTTATCTCCCCATCCATTAGTTCTACCAGTTGTTTGGTGATAGCCAAACCAAGTCCCGTTCCTTCATACTTCATGGTATGCGAGGAATCCGCCTGTGTAAAAGGATCGAATATGGTTTTTTGCTTATCTTCTGGGATGCCGATTCCGGTATCCCGCACAGAGAAGACAAGGGTAACTTTATTTTTTCCCACATCCTCTCTTTCCCCCGCTTCTTTACTGCGGATATCAACTTTACAGGAGCCTTTTTTCGTAAATTTCAACGCATTCCCCAGGAGATTGGTGAGAACCTGCTCAAGCCGGACAGGGTCCCCGGTTACATATTCCGGCGCATCCGGGGCGATATCTGCTTGAAGTTCGATACCCTTTTTCTCAAACATGGGGGAGTAGGTATCTATTATATGGTTTATTTTTTCCCGCATTGCAAAATCTTTCGTTTCCAAAGTGAACTTACCTACCTTCATTTTCGAGTAATCGAGGAGATCATCGGCGAGCTTTGCAGCTTTGTTCGTCGAACTCTCGATCTTTTGAATAAATTCTATCTGCTGGTCGGTAGCGCCGAAATCTTTGAGCATCTCGCTGTACCCCTTGATAACACTCAATGGGTTCCTCATTTCGTGAGTAATATGTGCCAGGAATTGCTCCGCAGCTTTCCTGGCCTTCAATGCTGCCTCTTTTTCCTTTATTTGTTCCAGGTCCATCTTATGCTTATAGAGTGCCATCTCGATTGCACTTGTGATATCTCCTATCCTTGCCGGTTTGTTTATGAAACCATAGGGGCCGGTGATCTTAGCACGTTCTATGGTTTTTCTATCACCATAACCTGTCAGGTAGATAATAGGAACGCCTAAGTTATCATGAATTTTCTTGCTGGTTTCGATTCCATCCATAGACCCCTCTAACTTAATGTCCATCAAAATAAGATCCGGTTGCGTCTCCCTGGCCTTTTGAATGGCCCCCTCACCAGTGGAGCAAACATCGACTACTGTGTACCCCCATTCTACTAAATTCTCTTTTATACTTTCCCCCGCCACCGCATCATCTTCAACGATTAATATTTTAGCCTTCATGGTTAAATCTCCATTTTTTATATTTCAAATTTTATACAAACTGCTGTTCCACTGCTTTGATCCAACTCAATGGTGCCGTGTATTTGCTTACTTAATAGGCGCACAAGCCGCATCCCCAACGATGGTGTCTCAAAAAAGTCCAGACCTTTTGGTAAGCCGATCCCATTATCCCTCACACGCAACACCAGGATGTTCACATTCTTGCGGTAAAGTTCAATGACGATTTCATTTTTTTGACCACCTGGTTTTTCTCTTGAGAGTGAGGAAGGAAATGCATATTTTAGAGAATTGGTAAACAACTCATTAATAATGAGACCGCAGGGAATGGCTTTTTCAATGGAAAGGAAGACATTTTCTAATTCTAGCTTCAATGAAATTTTGTTGTCTTCCATGCCATGCAGCGGCTGCAAAAAATCGGTGAGTCCCTTGATATACCGGGCAAAATTGATTTCAGAAAAATCTTCGGATTGAAGCAATTTGTCATGTACCATTGCCATTGATCGGATGCGATCCTGGGCTAACTGGAATTCTTCTTTAAATCTCTGGTCTTCAATTTGATGACAATGGAGATCCAGTAAGCTGGATATAAGGTTAAAATTGTTTCTGACCCTATGATGGATCTCTTCCAGCAGCACTTCTTTTCTTTGCTCCTCCCGCTTGCGCTCGATTGCCATTGCAATCTGGGTAGAGACAAAAAAAAGCATGTTCTTATGATCCTCCGTATACCCCGGCCCCTCTTCATAGATTTGTACGGCCAGTACACCGATTGTCCTAAGGTCCGGTGTTTTCAAAGGAACACCTAGCCAGTACTTAGATGGTGTTCCGACTTGTTCTATCTCTCCCTTTCTTTTCAATTCTTTAAATTCTTCATGTGATATCAATAGAGGTTCACCTGTTTTGATGACATGTGCTGTCAGGGTTTTACCAGGTTTTATTGGTGAATCATTCGTATCTTTCTCGTCTACAGAATAAGGAAAATGAATTAACCCTGTTTTGTTATCATAAAGACCGATGTAAAAATTATCGGCCGGCATAAAACCCTTTACGACTTTATGGATGTTCTCGTAGAGAGCATCCAGGCTTTGAGAAAAATTGGCAATTTCGGAAATCCGGTAGATCGATTCCTGGACTTTCTCCAACCTCCGGGGCACAGTTATATCTATGATTAAAGTCATTGCACCAATGGGCTTGCCCTTTGCATCTTTAACCAGGCTTGCCGAAACCCGGGCATCGAATGTTGTCCCATCCCTTTTTAAAGCCACTAACTCATAGAGCCATCTCTCTTCATTGCGCAATTTCTTTAATAACTTTGAGACTTCCTTTTGGTCCTCCCATAATTCGGCAACAGGTTTGCCAATAACCTCATTTTTTTTTTTCACAGCCCCACAATTCGAGGAATGCTTTATTTATATATATGACCTTGTCACTAAGGTCTGCTAAAGCGATGGCATCGCCTGCCGAATCGAAAGCATAATTCTTTATCATACTGTCGAAATTTTCCATAAATTAAATCCCCTTAATATATAATTTAATATTCAAATTAATTTTCATTTCTTTTACCCCATATTCGATTAAAAGCTCTTTTAAATTCTCACCTGGAATCGAATCATCTTCAACGGTTAATATTTTTTCATTCAAGGTCAGACTCCCTTTTTTATACTTTAAACGTTACCTCAACGGCTGTTCCGCTGGTTTGATCCAATTTAATAGTACCATTAATTTGCTTGGTTAATAGGCGTACTAATCGTATCCCCAACGATGGGGTCTCAAAAAAATCCAAGTTGCATGGCAAGCCAATTCCATTATCCTTCACAGTTAACACCATGGTGTTCTTATCCCTTGGGTAAAATTCAATTACAATTTCATTTTTTCGGCCATCCGGTTCCACTCGCTCCGTTGGAAATGCGTATTTTAAAGAATTGGTGAATAACTCGTTAATGATCATGCCACAGGGGATGGCTTTGTCAATCTCAATGGAGATGTTTTCTATTTTCAGCTTCAATGAAATCTTATTATCTTCGATGGAATGCGCATGGAACAAAACATCAAGCAGTTCTTTGAAATACTTAGTAATATCAGTTTCCGAGAGATTTTCGGATTGATATAGTTTCTCATGCACCATTGCCATTAATATGATACGATCCTGGGCAAGCTTGAACTGTTCCTTAACCCTCTGATCTTTAGTCTGACGACCCTGGAGATCCAGCAGACTGGAGATAAAATTGAAATTATTTTTTACGCGATGATGGATCTCTTGCAGCATCGCTGCTTTCCTTTCCTCTTCCCTCTTGCGCTGGATTGCCATTGCGATTTGGGTCGAGACAAATTCCAGCATTTTTTTATCCTCCTCCGTATATTTCTTCCCCTTTTCATAAACCTGCACAGTGAGTACACCAATTGTTTTATTGTCTGTTGTTTTTAGAGGAACACTAAGCCAGTAAATGGTCGGTTTATCAAAACGGTCAATTTCTCCTTTTCTTTCCAACTCTTCGCAATCTTTTGCTGAAGCCAATTTGGATTTCCCGGCTCGGATGACATATTCGATCATGGTTTTCTTAGGCTGTCTGGAGGGAGGTGATTCAATATGTTTATCAATAAAAAAAGGATAACTAGTGCTCCCTTTTCTCTCATCGTGAAGCGCAATAGAAAAATTATCGGCTGGGAGTAAACCTTTGACAATGTTGTAGATGATCTGGTAGAGATCATCAAGATTTTGAGCGGAACTTGCTTTCTCGGAAATTTGGTAAATGGATTCCCGAACCTTCTCCAAACGTTTGCGTTTTGTAATGTCTATAAATGAAGCCATTGTACCAATGGGCTTGCCGGTTGAATCTTTAACCGGGTTTGCAGCAAGATGGGCATCGAAGGTTGAACCATCTTTTTTTAAAGCCGCTAATTCACCGGTCCAACTCTCACCACTGTGTAATTTTTCTAGGATGTTAGAATTCTTCTCTTCGTCTTTCCATAATTTGACGATTGGTTTTCCGAGAACCTCATTTTCGTCATCATAACCCCACATTTTGAGAAAAGATGTATTAATATAGTTAAGTTTATCATTAAGGTCGGCAAAAGCAATAGCGTTTATGGATGACTCAAGTGCATAATCCTTTCTCATACGATCGAGGTTTACCAAATAGTCATGCAAAGCCAGGCCCATCCGCTCTGCAATCTCCCTGGCAATTCTAATTTTTTCGTCATCATAGTGATTTATATTATTTTTACACAGATTCAAACTTCCGATACAGCGATTTTGAAACATTAAAGGCTCAATGCAGTAAGCGCCTATATTCTTAAGCGCTTTCCTGACTTCCTCAGGGAGGATGTCCATGAATTTCCTGACGTCAGAATCGTTTTTAGTACTACTTTTAATTTCTTCCCGACCCGTTACAATGGTCCGTACCGAAGGGATGATGCGATTGCGATTGGAAAAAAGTATTTCCAATGGCGCATTTTCCATATATGAACCTTTTCCAATAGGTAACAACCTGGCCTTGTTTTCATCCCGGTAATGGATAAACACAATATCGCTCCCGGTAAGTCTAAAAACTTCATCGACTAAAGTTTGCAGGGTATCTTCCGGCGTTTGTTTTTGAATAAGTAAGTTATCAAGTGCAAAAATTTTTTTTTCCACTTCACGTGCTTTCAGCTCCTCTCCTTTTAATTCAAAGGCTTTTAAAGCTTCTTCCGCATAATCCCTTAAAATGTCGATCCCATCTTCCGTGCAAGGCCTGCCATTTCCGGATTCACTGACTGAGATTAACCCCTTCAATCGTTCCCCTTTCATTAACGGCCATTGAATAAATTTCTCCATCTTTTCCTCAGGAAATATCGGGTCCACATTATCAATTTTCTCATGAAAAAATCCTTCATCTGTCATCCTGAAATGTTTTATTGATTTAGTGATAGATGGAAAATCGCTAACTTCAATGACAGCGGATTCGATCTTTTTCGGATATCCTGCATTGGCAATTAAGTTTAACGTTTCCCCCCTGGCATCCGCCTGGTAGATTCTTACCCTGTCAAATCCATCTTCTCTCTCATGAAGAGCCCTGGCAATAATGGAAAGCAGTTCCTTCATGGGCATGGTTTTTAATCGTACGCTGTTAGTAAGGTCTTGACATGACTCCAACACTGCAATGGGTTTACCGTCATCCAGGAGAATCGGTTCTCCTTTTTCATCCGGCATGGGTTGTGTCCATGCATAAATCCATTTCAACATGCCACCATATCCTTCAACCGGACGAAGATAAACACATTCGTGATTCTTACCATCATGTAAAGTTTGAGCGACAATACACCCGGGGCAAGGACACATTGTTTCATGTCCACGAAAAACCATTGAGCAGGGTTTTCGCGGTAAGTAGTATATTTTTTGAAATTTTTGATTTGCCGGGTTAAGGTACCAGACTTTGTAACCTCGGTCGATCAAAGTTACCATAACATCCAATTGTGTTAAAAGTGACGGTACGTCATGCTGCGCTTCATAATATTTACGAACCCTTTCCCTCAATTGAGAAAGCTGTTTTATCTCAAA
>JAEOSY010000344.1 GCA_016840125.1 Candidatus Helarchaeota archaeon
AGGATGTGATCAGCCAGAGGCGCGATGAAAAGTTTCGTCGCATTACCAGAGGTAAAATTCCCATAAGTGATGCCAGCATAGACAGGATCGATCAGACCCCCTGTAGCATTCTTTAGAAAGTTAAGGGCGGCCTCTTCTGTGATGAGCTCCTCTAGACCACCTATAGCAATTAAGAGATTGGAAATTGCCGTGCCGTTGATTTGATACTGTGATTCATTATATCCAACCATCCCGATCGATACGGTGGCATTGATCTCAGTAGGATATTTAATAGCGGTTCCCATGACCGAAGCACCCCCCATGGAATGCCCAACAAGGCCAATGCTGTTGTTATCCACGTAACTGAGGCTTTTCAGATATTGTACTGCAGCGTACACATCATCTACTAGCTTGTTCCGATCATCACCATAGAGCTCGCGCTCTTCACCTAGGTTTCCGCCGCTTTCGCCGTGCCCCCTAAAATCTATCGCGATCACGACAAATCCGCATTTCACCAGTTCCAAAGAGATTCCTTGCATCGACTGCTTATTCGAGACGAATCCATGGCAGACCACGATACCAGGAACGGTGCCAGAAATGTTTTTAGGAGTATAAACCCAAGCAGCGAGTTGTGTTCCATCAGCGGAAGTGAGTGTTTTGGACTCAATCGTGTAAGATCCTGCGAAGAAGGTAAAGTAAATGCTCCCAATTAAACCCACACCAAGGAGAATTACACTAATTATTAGGATAAATTTTTTTAATCGCAACTTTTGAACCCCGATATATTTTCTGATCACCTATTCACAAATCCCCTATAAATTTGTTATTGCCAAATTCTAATACAACATTTAAAATTAAAGAAAAAAAGAGAAGAATGTAATGTAAGATTCGAGTTAATCGTAGCTTTTCCTGATTTTATAGAGATATATGATCAAAAAGATGGCTACTATGATAATAGGGATTGTTATGTACAATGGCAGGTTTTCAGTTGCATTTATGAGAGCAACAATGCGACTTACTACGATTAGGAATAAGGTGACACTTAGAACTCCTAAGGCCCACTCTTCCGCATTGATAATACCCCAAGCGGTTACTATAAAGATTATGCCATAAACAAAGTTCATTACTGAGTCTTGAAGGATATAATTACTAATTTCAGTTCCGAAAAAGCCAAAGCCACTTAGAAGAACTCCTAAAATTAGTAAACCACCAAGAATTATCATGACAATGCCGACGAAAAAGGACCCTTGTGGTTTTTCCTCTTCTGTAACCTTTTTAGTTGTTATTCTTTTGGGCATGATTTATTCCCCAATGCTTTATAGAAAATTCTAGGATTTAAACCTATTTTGTATGTTTGGGTTTATTGTCGAAAATAGGAAATTGTGTGCTGAGGGGAGATATGTTATTTAGATAGGACATCACGAAAGAGCAATATTTTGTCCTCAAGAAGTCCATAGGCATCCCGGGAGTCTTCACGAGAAATGATAAAAATAGTATCAAGGTGGCAGGACATAAACTGAGTGATATTGATGTTGTGTGTGGCGAAGAGATCGGAAACATAGGCGACGATTCCGGGGGTATCAATAATTTCCTTGGGACTGATGAGAATGAGAGCAGACTGGTTCTTATTCGTGGCAACGATGTTCTTTTCCCCGATCAAATCGATAAGAGAAGGGAGTAAATTTTGGTGTGCCGCAATTGTGAACGTTTTCGTGCCTTGTATCATTTGAAAGAAGCGGGCGCCTTCCACGAACTTTGTTATTGCATCGAACTTATTAATCAACGCGTGTTGGAGGACTGTAAAGATAGTTAAATCATTTTTTAATTCCAATTCACTGTTCGCGATGACTTTTGAAACGTTTGTTTCGATTAATTTGCGACTCTCTTTCAGCTCTTCAGCGTAACGCATTAAAGCCATTTTAATTGCATCTATTTGTACGGACTTTCGATTCGCGAGGCGTAAGACGCGCTCACGGATGAGTTCTGCAAGTGCTGAATAATTGATCACTCCTTGCTTGATGCCATCAATGAGGGATGGGTGCACTTGGATTACACGTCGGGTTGCTTCCGCAATGGAGATTTGGTCCGCCATTTCACTCACATCTATCAGGAATTTAATCTCAAATATCTCATGGTTATACAGGTTTTTAAGTTATTTATCATAAAGTTTAATAATTTCGATCTTCTGAAGGGGAATATAAACTAAAGTATGTGTATTGGCTATGAAAATATTAACTGTTTATTATTCAAGAACGGGAACCACGAAGGGTATTGGCGAAGAAATTGTCGGTGAATTACAATGTGACATGGAGGAGATCTTCGATACTCAAAATCGGAAACATTTCTGGGGTTGGCTCAAATCGGGGTATCAGGCCAGTAGAAAAAAATTAACCACTCTCAAACCTATAAATGTAGATCCAAGTGACTTCGATTTGGTGATTATTGGCACCCCTATTTGGAATCGTCATCTCTCAGTGCCAACTCGGACTTACCTTTCAGAAACCGCGAGTAAACTCAAGAAGGTTGCATTCTTTTGCACGGAGGGTGGTCGAGGTGGCGAACGAGCCTTCTCAGAAATGGAGACCGTTTGTGATAAAGAACCTCTAGCGGTGCTTGAACTGACGAGAAAGGAAATCAAAGAGAAATTATACAACGAAAAACTGCAAGAGTTCATCGAAATTATCCAAAAAGGTTAACTTACCTAACAGTTAACCAGAAAAAACTGGGGGATTCGGGTCTGCATAGATGGGGAAGAGCAGCGTTCCTTCTTGCGATCGTCGGAGCAATCTCATTTATCATTTTAATAAGCATCGCGATGGTCTTTTATGCTGGTGGAAATAGTGTCAATCCCACGGCTTCAGGATACTCGTTCTGGCTCAATTCATGGAGCGATTTAGGTCGGACTGTCGCGTGGTCGGGGAAAAATAATATGCTTTCCCAACTCTTTTTTAGTCTGGCAATGGTTGTTTGGGGAATTTCCTACGCCCCTAGTATTTATGCCCTCGCCTCACTATTTACGGAATCACCCCGAGGGAAGTTATACTGCAAATTGGGAACAATATGTGCAGTGATTTGTGTTGCATCTCTTTTCATTGAAGTAGTCTTTTTTCCAGCTGATTTGCATCCCGACCCCCATTTAATATTAGCTGCTATTGGATATCTTTTTTTACTGCTTGTTTTAATCCTCTTTGCGCTTGTGATGGTCTGGGATAAAAATTATCCTACTATTCACGCAATGTTTTTCCTAGCGCCGGCAGTTTGCATTGTCTTATATGGGGTATTTGCCGCACCAATTTTGCAAAAATCAGTCTCCGTGACCCTCATTCTTGTGACTTTTATTGTATTTTATGATGCGTTAAAGAGAACAAGGTGAGAAAAAAGAGATTTCAAATGTTTTATAAAAGATTAAATATTGATATATAAGAGCCAAAAAAATAACTAACTAAAATAGAACATTTTCTTTATTTTGAGAGGATGAGAAAGATGGCGAGTTTAATAAGAAAGACCAAGAGCATTTGTCCTGAGTGTTTAACAGTCATTGAAGCCAACTATGTGGAAGAAGATGGTCAAGTTTGGATGGTTAAGGACTGTAAAAAACACGGACACTATAAGGATCTCGTATCGATAAATCCTAAGCACTTCAGATGGATCCAACAATATGAAATGGATTCCGAGGCGAAAATACTTAATCCGCAAGTTTCAGAAAAAATATCAGGATGTCCCCATGATTGTGGTATATGTAATCATCACAAATCAGCACCTGCTGTTGCTACTGTAGATGTAACGTATCGTTGTAACCTTAAATGTAACATCTGTTATGCAAGTGCCCTCACTGAAACAGGGAAAAATATCGAGCCCACCTTTGAAGAATTAAGAAGAATTTACCAACATTTTCGTGATATAAAACCGCAGCCACCAGTTTGTGCAATGTATACAGGCGGAGAACCAACAATGCGTGACGACCTTCCAGATATTCTGCGGATGACAACAAAAATGGGCTTTAATCAACGCCAAGTAGCAACGAATGGGATTCGATTTGCAAAAGATATTGACTTCCTCCAGGACTGTATTGATGCGGGAATGAATACAACCTACCTTCAATTTGATGGAGTTGGCCCTGAAGTCTATAAAACGATACGTAACGCTGATATATGGCATTATAAACAGAAAATGATTGAAAACTGTCGAAAATTAGGCTTTCCAAATATTATTCTTGTCCCGACGATTGCTAAAGGAATAAACGAGGACCAAGTTCCTAAAATTATAGACTATGCAATTGAGAATTTAGATGTAGTTTCCACCATTTCCTTCCAGCCGGTTTCGCTCTGTGGACGGGTCGAGCAGGAGGACTTATTGAAGCTAAGATATACAAGCTCACATGTAATTAAAGCAGTGAATGATTACACCGATGGAGAAAGTGGGTGGATGTATCCAATGCCCGCACTCGCGAAATTTGCAAAGGTTGCCTCCTGGCTGAATGAGAGCGCGGAAGTTTTAGAACTTACCTGCGACCCTAAATGTGGATTCGGAACGTTTCTTTGGATCTCAAAGGATAAGAAGATACGTGACATCACAAAGATATTAGATCCACAAAAATTTATCCGCCTATCAGATAAATGGTACAAACGCTTACTTAAACAACGCCAGAAAGGGCAAAAAACGTTTGCAGATCTCTTGAATTTTGGTATTATAAGCCGGAGTGTTGGAGCGCTTTTGGATAAAGGCAATAAGAGCTTAACAAAGCTTCAATTTGCAGCGGAGCTGCTTACAGTGCTGCGGAATCCGCTTAAAGATGGGTTAGATAATTTTATTCAAAGAACTCGACTATTCCTTGGAACCATGCTTAATAGTAGTAGGGATGCCTCTGCAGACTGGGTTGTGAAAGGAAATAATCTGCTCATAGTCATGATGCACTTTCAAGATGCTTACAACATGGACCTCGAAAGAACTTCAAGATGTCTCGTAAATTTCGGCTATATTGATCCAAAAACCAATAAGGTTATGGCAGTTCCCTTCTGTACTATGAATACCCTCCATCGCCCCCGTATTGAAAAGGAGCTTCTAATGGCGCAAGCAGTTACAACAGAAGAAAAACCAGAAACCCCAATCCCTAAATTACAATCCTAA
>JAEOSY010000345.1 GCA_016840125.1 Candidatus Helarchaeota archaeon
ATATTGATGGAAGGTGAAGAATGGTTCCAGGCAGGAAATACACAAGATATAATCAAATTTCAGGCGAAAAAATCAGAAGAGCTGGAAGATAATCGTATTGGAGATATGTGGGTATTAGACGATTTTACAGAGGATTATGCAGAAGAATTTGTTCGCCGTATTAATGATGTGGGTTTGAAGTGGACTCGTTTGAGTATCGACTGGTTTGATTGGGATGAAATAGTGGAGAATGGAGCCTATTCTAAACATCATATTTATCCCAATCAAGATAAAGTAATAACGGATCTAAAAAACAAGGGCATAAAAGTTAAGTATACTCTGCTCTTTTGGGACCCAGAAGCTCCCTCTTTCACACAGGCTGACGAACAAGAATATTCACGGTTTAAGACAGAGGAAGAGATTGAGCGTTACCTTGACTATGTAAAGTTTATTGTCAGTAATTTTAAAGGCAGAATCGAATATTACGAAATATTGAATGAACAAAACCATTGTGAAGGCACTCAACAGAATGTGAAACTAGGTGATTATGTTAATCTAGTCAAGCGGGTCATTCCTGTTATTCGTGAGGAAGATCCAAATGCAAAAATAGTGGCAGGGTCTGTTGCTGATTTGCGTCAGCCACCGTTTAGAGAATACTTTTTTGGATTCATAAAGTCAGATGTAATGCCTTTGCTTGATGGTATCTCTTTTCATCCAATGTATGGCGTCTCGCCGGAATATGATGTCCCCAGACAATATTATCAGGATTACCCGTTGTTGATGCAGGAAATTAAAAACACGGCTTCCGCTTATGGTTTTGACGGAGAATATTTTGCTGACGAGTTGGTTTGGCGCACCCCTATTGACCCAAATCCTGATGAAAAGTGGATGTACAGTGAAACGAAAGCTACAAAGTATTATACCAGGGGAATTGTCATGAATTTGGGAATGGATCTAACTACAGGCCTAGCTTTAGGATCGCAGGAAGAACTCCCCATTATGATGAGGGCAATTAAAAACTTAGCTACAGTTATGGCAGGAGCTGAGCCAACGGATTTGCCTTTAAATATAGAAAGCTCAGCGGAAAATATAGAGAGTTATACTTTCTCTTTATCAAATGGTGACAAATTAATTGCTTTATGGACGGATGGGGTGGCGGTGGACGATGATCTCGGAATAAATGTAACCGCAACGGTTTCTAACCTTTCTGCAACAAAAGTGACGGGAATCGATGTTCTAGAGGGTTATCAGCAAGATGTGGTAACAACTACTGAGGGTGGAAACTTAGTCGTTCGGAATTTGAAAGTCAGAGATTATCCCTTGATACTTCGTATCTCTAATTAATGAATAGAAATAAGAAATTAATTGTTGGAATAATTTTGGCAGTAACTCTTTTTCTGGGGGTAGTTGGAACAGTTTGGTGGAAACAAAGACCGATAAAAGGAGTTGAATGGTTCCAGGTAGGAAATGAGCAGGATATAACTAGACTTCGACCAAGAAAATCAGAGGAATTAGAAGATAATAAGATTGGTATTGGACTTGGAACATATTACAAAGAGGATGCCAACCAAGTTCGCTCCGCTTTTTATTTAGATAGTTATGGTGATGACCCAGAATTAGCATATTCACACGGGTTTAAATGGTTAAGAATATCCTTTGATGATTGGGTTGGTGATCCTTTAGATTGGCAAAATGTTGAAGTAAAGTCAGGTGAATATTCAATTGATCCTGAAAGAGGAATTACGAGTGATGAAAAGTACTCAGGCAAAACATATCCCTCCACGCATCCTAGTATTGATGAAGTAATTTCTGACTATGCCGACAATGGCGTTGCAATTGTTCTTGGTTTGAATGTTGGAAATGAAGAGGATCATCAGGATGTATCAAGATTTAGAAATGAGGATGAACTAGAACGCTACTCAAATTACGTACGTTTTATGGTGAATCGTTTTAAAGGTAAAATTAAATATTATGAAATCTGGAATGAGCCAGGCGGTGAAGGTTTTGAAGCAGATTATGTC
>JAEOSY010000346.1 GCA_016840125.1 Candidatus Helarchaeota archaeon
TATTAAAATGTTAACCGCTTTGTTTTTCCATATTGGAAAAATTCGCTGATAACTACGTGATTATCATCAACCCTGAGGTATAATAAGGATTTTTTTACATTGTACATAATCATTAACTGTTACGTATAACAGTGGAACCGAGTTTTTGAGAATGAAACCATTAGAAATTAAAAATAAATCCTTTTAAG
Organism: Candidatus Helarchaeota archaeon; assembly: GCA_016840125.1. Next base: position 189 of record JAEOSY010000346.1, read on the forward strand.
ATGTTGATATGATAAAAAACTGGAAGCAACAAGCATGAATTATAATCACAGATTAATTGAGATTTTTCCTGTTTTCCTAAAGAGGTGATCCATCTTGAACAGGACCTTTAGGATAACTTCAGTTTTATCAAAAATGGACATAAAAATCGTTGCATTACTGATTCAATTTTTATTATCAATCGCCTTTTCTTTGATGAGTAATTTTTTACCACTCTTTATTAACAGTGAACTCGATCACACGCTTATTGTGGCCACTTATTGGACTGGAATGGCCCAATTTGTTGCGGCGGGTCTTTTAGCGCTTACGGCACCTTTTTGGGGATTTATGTGTGACCGTGTAGGGACCAAAAAAATACTAGTTATGGTCTTGTTGGGGAATATAATCGCTTATGCAGGCATGGCGATATCTACGAGTGTAACACAAATTCTACTGTTTCGAGGTTTACAGGGCATTTTTGGGGGGTTAAGCACTGTAATGTTTACCCTGATGGCTATCATCTCGTCAAATAAGGAACTGAAAAAAGCGTTAAGCTACCAGATGGCTGCTATGATTGCTGGCACTCTAATTGGTCCCGGAATCGGTGGGATGCTTGCATCGATGATTGGGTATCGAGGAACTTTAATGGCGTCTTCCATGATTTTCATGGGCATGGTTCCGATCGCATATTTAATTCGGATCCCATCACCCGCTAGTAGAATCGATGATTCGCAAAATTTTTCTCTTTCAGATTTAAAAACAATTTTTCCTGATGCTGTTTCACTTGTTCTTGTTTATGCTAGTGTATCTTTTATTACTCCTGTTATCCCGTGGTTTCTTGAATATCTTCAAGTTCCTAGTGGACAACTTCTCTTAATGACCTCGCTTGTTTCCATTTTTAATGGGTTGGCATACGTAATTGCCATTCCGATTTTAACGAACATCGTAACGGATGCAACTATGCCCATTCTTTCGTTGATTGCGGCTGGTGTGCTGGTTACCACTTCGTTTGTGACGGATCCTTATCAGTTTGTCGTGTTACGGGTCATTATAGGCTCGATCCAAGCAGGTATTCCACCAAATCTTTTGGGAGGAAAATCTGGAAGAAAAGGAACTGCTATTGGGTTCCTTAACTCTGCAAGGTTCGTCGGTATCGCGATAGGACCCTTCATTGCAACTTCGCTTTTGGGAAACGGAGAACCTTCTAACTTGTTAAATATGTTCGCCACCATGGGAGGGATATCTCTCATTGCATCCTTTGTCATTTATTTAACACATGGTAGACATGGTGGTTCCGTTAAGGCACATTAATTAAACAGGTCTCATCTTTGACTACGATAGTATTGACTTTTTAGCATTAATTAATTATAATAGGTTGATGGAATTAGGCGAGTTGCAGGCAATTGAGGTTAAGTTCACTGTATTTGTAAAGATTTTCGATTTTGCTGTGGTTTTTTGTTATCTGACATCTCCTCAATAAACAAGTCATAAATACTTAAGATATTACTGATCAGTTTTGCATAGCATTACGTTCCTGTACATCACCTCAGATATAATGAGGCAGCAAAGAGTCTACTCATTGTTAGCAAACCTAAAAAAGTCAACTATTCTCCTTACTTGTGCTTGCCAAATAAATCTCGAAGTATCAAACTTTCTTGCTCTTAAAAAGAAGCTGAATAAGTAGCTAACAAACGAAAGAAGATTCAAGGGATCAAATCTTAGACTGGTGAATAGTTGAATAGGCGTATACCCAATTTTATACATGGTTTCGCCTCTATCGAGATAATATGTTGGATTATGGTACTTTCGTTTGCTTGGATAGGGTTTCACTTCAAATCTTTTTACTGTCTTATGCTTCATTCGGAATTTTGCGCTCATATAACTATCATCACTTTCTGGATGAAATTTTCCGTGCATTACATCTAGGAAAGCAGAAATTTTAATGAGCATAGCATATCCTCCAGTTCCTCGCAGATCAGGTTCTCCTTGAATGTTTCTCTCTATGAAGTCTGACGGCAATATTGTGTCTCCATCTAATCGAAGAATATAGTCATAATTTTTCAAGTTTATATTGGAGAGCCCCTCATTCAGAACTTTACTCACCTTCGCGCCAATTCCTCTTGCTTGAACCTTTTTTGGCAGAATTACTATCATATCCA
>JAEOSY010000347.1 GCA_016840125.1 Candidatus Helarchaeota archaeon
CAGCAGTACGGGAAGCATGCGATGACAAGGGTGTGATGATGATCATCGACGAGGTTCAAGCGGGTCTTGGGAGGACGGGAGAATTCTGGGCGATTTACGGGGGGATGTATCCAAACGAGAAAGTCGTACCAGACTTCATGGTGTTGGGGAAGGGCATGAGCTCCGGTATCTATCCATTATCAACTTGCAGTTATAAACCATTTATCGAAAAAGCAGTATTTAAAGAAGATCCCTTCATCCACATCTCTACAACGGGAGGATCTGATATCGGATGTGCAATAGCTCACGAAATGCTGGAGATTCAATCTGATCCTAAGTTCCTTGAGCATGTGAAAGAAATGGGAAGGTTATTTGGTAAAGGATTGAAAGAAATTGCCGAAAAAAATCCCGATTTAATCAAGGACGTTCGGGGGAGAGGTCTAATGTGGGGTGTGGAATATCATACTGAGACGGATGGTCAATTAGCAATGTTGCATTCCATAAATGAAGGAGTTTTACTTAATTATTGCGGAAATAAGAAAGATACGCTTATAATCATGCCGCCATTAATCGTCAAAAAAGAAGAAATTGAAGATATTATAGAGAGACTCGACCGAGCAATGGCGAACTTCATGAAATTAAAAAGGATATGATTTGATTTATCGTGAATTTAGAGAAATTATTTAAGCCAAAATCAATGGCAGTGGTGGGGGTAAGCAAAAAAAATCCACTTAGCCCGGGACGAATTGTATTTTTAAAAAATCAATTTGAACTTGACGTGAAAGCCTATGGAATCCATCCCGAAGGTGGCGAAATCGAGGGTGTTCAACTTTATCCAAGCTTGGATAAACTTCCCGAAATTCCTGATCTTCTAGTCATGGCCGTTGGGGCTGAAGCTACCATGAAATACATGCAAGAATGTGTTGATCTAGGGATTCCCGCGGGAGTTATAATCAGTGGAGGATTTGCTGAAATTGGTGGAGAAGGTATAAAAAGGCAAGAAACTCTAAAAAAGATCGCTTTTGATAACGATATCGCAGTTCTTGGACCTAACTGTATTGGTGTATACGCACCTCCCTTGATCGACACGATATTCTTACCTACAGAGCGAATTACGAGACCTCCGAAGGGGTCTGTTGCGCTAATAAGCCAGAGTGGAGGGGTCCTCGTGGACCAGTTCTTTGTAAAGTTCAAGGAGCGCAATATTGGCGTATCTACCGCAGTCTCAATTGGAAACCGTGCAGTTGTTGATGAGACAATGTTATTGGAGTATTTTAGCAAGGTTGATACTGAAACGAGTAACATCGCGTTTTATCTAGAAGCCTTTAAAGATAGCAATAAGGCAAGAAAATTTTTGGAATTGGCTCACGAATCAGAAGATACAATCATCACATTTTGGGGGGGGCAGACAGCTCAAGGAAAAATCGCAACGCAATCTCACACAGCGAGTTTAGCGGGGAATAGCAAAATTCTCTCAGCTGCGTTGCATCAATATCATATCATCCAACCGCGCTCGGAAAGGGAATTATTGACCTATTTGAAAGTCTACGATGTATTGTCCCAAAAAAAGAAACCTTTTGGACAAAATACCATCGTCTATGGGAACGTGGCTATATTGTCTGTTTCTGGCGGCCATGGCGTAATATGCTCGGACATGCTAAGTAGATACGGTTTAACAGCCGTGCAATTTACAGATAAGGAAAAAGAGGAAATGAAGGGAACTATAAATCCCGTTGCCCGCGAAATCGCTTCATTTAACAATCCAATAGACTTAACTGGTTCTGTATTGGATGGGGATATCGTGAATATGATCCAATACCTATCAAACATAGATAAAATTGAGTGCATCATCTTGTTGCTCTTACCATATCCCCCAAACATATCGTTTCAAGTTGGTCGGCGAATTGCTAATGTTGTATCGCAAGAAAGAAAACCCGTGATATGCTTCATTCCATACATCGAAAAGTATTCGTTAATTATCGAATCCTTGGAGATTTCTAACATTCCCGTCTTTCATAGCATAAAGGAAGCGGTTCAAGCGGTTTCAGCTTTAAAGTTGAGGACGAGAGTTCACAATTTAAAGAACGATAATATATTTTGGGAATAAAATCAAGTAAGATCGACTATACTTTCTAACCGTTTTATTGATTTTTCTACAAATTCTTCATCATTCATTGTTAATTCAATTGCATTTTGAGGGCAAATTTCAACGCACTGACCACACCCTTTGCAATTTTTGCTAATTTTCGCTCTTTCATTAACGATTTGGATTGCATTAATGAAACAAGTACCCTCTGTACAAGTTCCACATCCAATGCATTTATCGGTTACTTTTACTTCTATTCCTGGCAGTTTTTTAAGAGTATCACTAATAAATTTCAATTCTGACGCATATCTAGTTATACAACAACAAGGACAGCAGTTACATATAGTAAATAATTTACGCCCTGGACCTACCCCTAGCCATTTTGCGTCAAGATCATTTCGACCGATCACGTGAACCAAGCCCATTTCTCTACATTTCTTTAGATGTTCTAGTGCTTCTTTTTTTGTAACTCTACGGCCAAACTGTGGATTTATTCCAAGCACGGGTTCACCCATAAACAGGCAACCCACATCAGAAGGATAATTTTTACAGTGTAAAGAATCTCTACATATACAGAAATTCATTATCCAATGGTAATCCGTTTTATTAACAAAATATTCGGCGATTTCTGACGGTAGAATTAAATTTTCTGGCTCATCAATTTTTTGGTTTACTGAGATCACTCTATCTCGAGTGAGAAAAATCATTTCATCGTGTTTTACGCCCTTTTGAAGGTTTTTATTGATAAAAGGAATTCTAGCGAATTTAGCTAAAAAATCCGCATGACGGAAACCTTTTTTAAGCATATTTACAAAAGTAACGGATCTACCAGTTTTCTTTCTCATTTTTTTACAACACCATCATGTAATATCTAGTATTCTAGTTATCCTTTCAATAGTTTTATTTATATATTCTTCGTCGTTTATAGTTAGTTCGATGGCATTTTGAGGGCAAATCTCAACGCATCGCCCACAACCACGGCATTGATGGTTGATTACTGCGCGTTCTCCAATGATTTGTATGGCATCGATAAAACAAATACCCTCTGTACAAGTTCCACAACCAATGCACTTCTCAGTTACCTTTACTTCAACACCAGGCATTTTTTTAAGGATATCATCAATAAACTTTACATTTTTCGCATTTCTAGTTATACAGCAGCATGGACAGCAATTACATATTGTAAGTAATTGTTCTGGCGGATCTACTCCTAATAACAACTTTGCGTCAACAGCATTTCTACCCAGCGAATAGATCAATCCTGCTTGTCGACATTTCTCTATATGTTCTAGCGCTTCTTCTTTTGTAACTTTTACTCCTAATTTTGGATTAATTCCATTCGCGGCTTTCCCTAAGAATAAGCAACCTAACTCAATGGGGTAATCCTTACATTTTATTGATTCCCTACACAAGCATTCATTCATGAGCCAAATATCTTCAGTCATGTTAATGAAATGTTCCACGATTTTTGATGGCACAATCACTTCATCTTGTTTTTCAACTTCTTGATTGATTTGAATCAGGTTATCCTTAGTAAGCAGGAACATCTCATCATATTGAGTGATTTTTTCAATCCTTTTACTGATGAAAGAGATTTTAGTTAATTTCGCTAAAAAATCAGCGTGACGATACGCTCTTTTAAGAAATTTTGTAAATGTTACAGATCTACCTTGTTTTCCCATTTATCTCACCAAATTAAGTTACATCAACTAAACTTTCTAATA
>JAEOSY010000029.1 GCA_016840125.1 Candidatus Helarchaeota archaeon
AAGAACTACCTCGTGCAGAAGGCAGTGACCGAGCTGGAGTACCGCCGCATTTACCTCTTACGACCGCACCTCGCCCCGATCATAAATCACATTCTTAATAATTTACTTGCAAACCCGCGTAAGTGGTTGAAACTACCCCACTTCCAGAAGCAAACCATCCCGTTTGGGCAAGACGATAGGCGGGTTTATCACGATGAGGAATTAATTGACCTCTACATCCTTGCGAGTCATGAGCAAGAAGTCCCACTTAAGACGATCGTTGGTAATTTATTGAAGAATTACCCATTTGGGAAGAAAAGTAAAAAATACAAGAAGAAGGCGAAAGAGAAACGTGAGTATGTTGAAGCACTCATAGCAAATAGTGAAAAAAAGAAATGGTTCGAGCTGGTTCAGAAGCGAAAAGTGCCAATTACCATCCGACTCATCCTAGAGTCGAAGAAATCCGTTACATATACATTAAGGACACCAAAACGGTTCATAATCATGATAAAAGCGGGTTACATCCCCCGAAAAGCCACCCTCATCAAGGAAAGGGGCAACAAGCTCATCCTTGCCATTCCCTTTGAGAAGGATGTGCCTAAAAGTCAGTGCCTTGGACAGTCTGACCTCACTCAGACTAAAAATCTCGTCATAGCGGGATTAGATCTAGGGTTGAAGACCTCGGCAGTCCTCAGCATCGGGGAAGGGGATAAACTGGTGGAAGGTGATTGGGGGGAAGCAGGAGAGGAAATTGCACGCAAATTCTTGGATATGAAGCAGCTCATCGAGGGGCGTGGTGAATGGTTCAAACCTTTGCATAGCAAGACGACCCCCCTCGATTATAAAAACTATAAATTTCCGAACTTTAAACGTCGCCTCGCCAATTTGCAGCAGGAAGCGTATAAATGCCAAAAGAGGCGGGACGCGTACCACAACAAGTGCCGCAAGAAGGGAGTAAAGTACCGCCACAAACAGCATTTCAAGAACTTGAATAGTAAACTGAAGCGGATCTGGCGGAACATGAGTCGCCTACATGACGAACTAACGCGGCAGATTGCCACCCGCATCCTTGCCGTCTGTGAAGCTTACCATGTTCACATTCTCCGAATGGAGGATCTACGGTGGGCAAAGCACGGTAAGAGGAACAAGGTCGGGTACTTCCTCGCGTCCAACCAGATCCACTGGTTCTTCGCACAAATCCAAGCGCGCATCGCTGACCTCGCTCCCCGCAAAGGTATCTTCGTGGAATGGGTGAAGGCGAAGTATACTTCTAGCCGTTGCTCGAAATGCGGATATATCGGTAAGACGAAAAAGGAACGAAAAAAAGCGAGGCAAGGTAAGGTATTTAAATGCCCTAAATGTGGGCGAAAGAGAAACGGGAAATGGGTTCCGTTCCAATTGGACGCGGATCTCAACGCGGCACGGAACATCCGCGTCGCCCCCCGTTCCAACAACATTCCCCCATCGCTATATGCGTTGTGGGGCGGGAGTCCGTCCATCCCGCCAGCAGATGCGAGTCTGATGGCATAAGTTGGCAAATGTCCGAGTTTGTCCAACTTTGTGAAAACGGTGGCTACTTAAAACTGCCTCGAAGATCAAACCCGAAGTAATCTTCAAATATTTAGTCGTTAAGAAAAATTTACTCCCTAGATTGGTCCTGCGCTATGCAAGTGAAAAGTTAACGAAACAACAGAGAGAAATGGTATTAAAGAAATAAATAGAATTTGAATAGTTAAGTAGTGAATCTCAATCATGTCTAACGAAGTATATCCTTTAACAGACGGAGTGGGCCAAAACTTACTCCTCCTTTTCATCTCCACCTATTTTCCGTTTATTGAAGAATCAGTTAATTTGGTGTATCGGGGGCGAAAATATAAAGTTTTAACTACGGGATTACGCAACTTTGAGTTTGATTACTTTTTCCTTTCACATGACTGTTTAAAGTGTCCTAAAAATTGTTGTCAGCATGTCCATATCCCAATTGGGTTTGAAAAATATTGGTCCAAAGAGAAATTGAAATCGTTGAGAAGGTTTAAACCGCGGAGATATTACTTCTATATAAATAATGTGAAAATGAGTTATTACATAGGTTATAACGGGTATTACTGCAAATATCAAGAAGATAAGGCATGTACGATCTGGGATAGTGATAAAACCACCCAAAACCGTCCAATGGGATGTCACATTTTTCCAATTTCCTTCTATTGGGACGAAGGTATAGTTAAATTCACAAAATACTGCCAACCCTACCAATGCAAAGACGATCCTACCCATTATACAAAAGCAGATTTGGATCGTGATCTAAATTCATTTGAGAAAATAATCAAGGAGGTGGAATTCATTGGATTCACTCCAAATTACCACCCCTTAGACGCATTGAAAGAGAAACATTATCTAACAATCTAAAATTAACAATTTCACCTCTTAAAGAGATTAATAAAAAAAATTGAAATGGAAAAGAAATTGAATCGGGAGTTTAATTATCATTTTCAGCAATAAACTCCGATATTTTATTAATACCAGATCTCAATCCGTATTGTATAACCAATTAGAATAGAAGTATTTTTGGATAGGAAAATAGAAAGTTAGTGATAAATATGGCATTAGAAGATGAAGATATTCTTGCAAAGGACGTAGATCGCCGTAGCGTAGTGAAACGAAAGGCAGGCAAGGGAATAAAGAAAGCAGGCAAAAAGAAAGCGGGCAAGAAAAAGGCAGGCAAAAAGAAAGCGGGCAAGAAAAAGGCAGGCAAAAAGAAAGCGGGCAAGAAAAAGGCAGGCAAAAAGAAAGCGGGCAAGAAAAAGGCAGGCAAAAAGAAGGCGGGAAAGAAAAAAGCAGCCAAAAGGAAGTCTATAAGAAGATAAACATTTAAGAATAACTAAATTACGATATTATCTTAAAGAAAAACACAACTTAAATCTAAGCGACAAACGAAGGGCAAGAAAACTCAAACCAATTTCCCTTCTTTTTTTGAGACGTTGTGTCGATTTAAACATCGGTGCTACAGGGTAAAGTTTAATGATCACCAGCTTTTTTTTGATGGAAAAATATAAAACATGGTATGATATGCAAAAGGTATTGGTTGGCTGCTAAAGACTGCCTCGATGGTCAAGCCTGATGTTATATTCAACTGTTTGGACCAAAAGAAAACGAATTTACCACACCTAGTTCTTCGATATGCAAGTGAAAAGTTGTCAGAGGAAAAAAAAGCTCATCTTTTGAAGAAATGACAGAAGAAATAAAAAAAATAAATAAGGATTTAAAAATATGACTGAATTAATCCATGAATTGACAGACGGAGCAGGAACCAATACTCTTCTTGAATTTATATCAACCTATTTCCCATTTATTGATGAACCCCTTAACCTGACATATCGAGGACGAACATACAAGGTTATTACAATCCCGGCACGAAATATAGCATTTGAGGATTTCTTTGTATCATATGAATGCTTGAAATGCAGCGAAAATTGTTGTAAAAATATGTATATCCCGATAGGATTCGAGGACTATTGGTCAGAGGAAAAATTAAAGAAGTTTCGTCGATTTAAACCTCGTCGCTATAAGGTGAAGTTTAACAATCGCGAATATAATTACTTCATTGGTACAACGGGATATAAGTGTAAATGGCAGAATTCAAAAGCTTGTATTATTTGGGATAGTAAAAGTCCCGAGCAGGTACGTCCGATGGGGTGTCACTTTTACCCGATGACTTGGTACTGGTGGGAGGAAACGATTATTTATACCAAACACTGCGAACCATATATTTGCACAGGCGAATCGATGCGATATACACAAGCTGACTTTGATAGGGATCTTAATACATTCGAGAAATTAGCGAAAGAGATTGAAACTATTGGACTGCCCGTTAATTATCGCCCGATTGAAGCTCTTAAAGAACAGTGCTATTTTTCTCTTTAGTGCGAACTTTCTGTTGAATGCCCTTTTGAAACGGAAAAATATAAAACACCGAATAAACAGAACAAACTTCTAATTCAACGGTTTTTAACGAGGTAATTAGTTTGGTCGAAATCGAGGACACCTATGCTGAGGCGTTTGAAGGAACAGTTACACAGTTGTTAGTGACTGCAAAAAATGAGGCTCTATTAAAGCAAGCAGTCTATAGCTTCACTGCGTTGCCTTCTACTGTTTTTGGAGATGCCGAAGGGGGTATAGTTCGCTGGATTGATGCTAAAGAGACCCCTGATGGTCGAATTGGAGCAGTCGTACAACTATGGGTATTAGGATACGGGAAAAAAGCTATTACCAAGCTCGAAGATCGTTTGGGACGGCGTACTCGGCAGGGAATCCTTGTTGTGCCCACTACTGCTGTGTTTAACGATTTAGAAGCTTCGAACCAATTTGAAATGATGAAAACTGTAGGGCATTGTGGCGATGGTTTTGAATGGGTAATGGAATTTAAGGGACGGAAAATGATCAACGTGCCCATTATGATGGGGTATGATTTCCTCATTGAAGAATATCTGGGATATCAAGAAGGAGTCATGGGTGGAAATATCTGGATGTTTTGTGAGAGTGTTGATGCGGCTCTGGAAGCTGGGCAGAAGGGCGTAGATGCGATTCTGCAGGTTGATGGGGCAATAACCTCATTCAATATTTGCTCTGCAGGCTCAAAACCTGAAACAAACTTCCCTGAAATTGGACCTAGCACCAATCACTGGTTTTGTCCAACCTTGATAGATCGAATTGAAGGATCGAAAGTTCCCCCTGGAATTAAATCAATACCTGAAATCGTAATCGATGGATTGAATATGAAAATAGTTAAACAGGCGACGAAAGCCGCAATCGATGCTATGCAGGATGTTCCTGGTCTCAAAAGGATTTCTGCGGGGAATTATGGTGGCAAGCTTGGGAAATATCAAATCCACTTAAAGGATCTCTAATCTAAACAAAGGAAAATTTCAGCCTTCCTTGTCCTTTTTTTGAAACATTTCTTTTATGTCGCTGCGACAGAGGAATAAGACAATTAAGAAGGGGAAGAGAAAGAGCCATAGTAGAACACAGAAAAATATAACCAAGTTCCGACCATAATTCTTTCTTTTAATAAGTCCAATTGCACCAATAATTCCCGTAGCCGCAAGGATTATCACTAGGATACCGAGGACGAAAAAGACTTCGTTGGGTAAATCTATTAGAACACGGGGTATATCTGGGGCAAACATCCCGATTAACCCTATCCCAAGTATTGCCACGTTAACGAAGAGTGTAATCGCTATAACTATATTTAGTATGATTTTTTTATCTATTAGTGGTGGGGTGGGTCTTGTAGGTTTCTTATTAACATTGTTCGCAACATACCCAAGGGCCATTAAAGGCAAGAAAATGAAACCAAATAGGCAAAGCGTCGCCCCCAATTCTCTTTCATTCCCAAATACTTCGGCCCCGAGGTTGAAATAAATTAAACTTACTATGTATATAACTAGAACGAGGAATATAAGCATATCTTTTATTTTTGTTCTTAAAAAGAAGATGATTAATAATGAAAGGATTATAATAAAAACGAAACCTACCATTGTCAAGACACTGGGGAGTCCAAAACTTAATTCTCCCCATGTATTTATATCTGTGAGACTGAGGTACCATCCATCCCATAAATGAAATTGATATGGCTCGCCATTAAAGAGTAAATCGATGAAATGGTGAAAAGTGCCTCCTGCAATACATAAGAGGTATGAATTAATCAAGTTTACGTCACGCTTCCCATCATCTTTAATTGTAAAAAACCGTTTGGATTTTACGAATGAAAAACGAGATAAATATGTATAAAAAAAAGCAAGAAACTGCGCAAATATGAAAAACCCAAATAATGAATGAGGCCAATTTACGCCTGGAGTCATCCAACGGTAGGCCCAATAAAAATCAGGACCAATCCAGCAATTTAGCACGAAAATGATAGCTACTTTATAGTGAAATTTATCCTTCGCTATGTAGATTATGGGGATGACAATCATCAGCCCCGACAGTAAATGAGCAATTCCTGGCATTTTCAACCTTCCAATGTTTCATTCAACGAAAGGGTTAATGTCACTTTTCAATTTTGCGATTATTCGCCCTATAATTCGGTGCTTCAAACTCAATTTTCGCTCCTTATCTCCTTGAAAATTGACCTTTCTATAAGCTTCAGCTAGCATATATTGCCGCAGCTTGCGAGGGAGGCGTAGTCCAAAATAAAAACCCAGAAGATAGCGAAGAATCCATGCAGGGATGAGTAACCAATACTGACTTTTGTGTTCTAATAGCGCTTTGCTTTGACGTTTGCGATGGGTCATTGGAAAGTAATGCGTATTCACATAGGAGCTGTAGGTAAACAGTTTCGGGCGTTTTTTCCCCGTCATATTGCTAATGAGATGATAAACAATTAATCCAGTACGGACGTGATCTTTGTGAGAATAATAATAGTAAAGACATTCCGGAGCAAAAACGACATTCGGATTGAATTCTTCAATACTTTTTTTGATTTTTTCAATTGCTTCTTTAGAAATTTCAAAATGCCCATCTATATAGCCTAAAAATTCAATATCAGTGATTCCCTCAATTTTTGCTGCTCTCCGGAGTTCTTTCACTCGGATTCTCCCTAACTTTTCACCCTTCAGTTCCTTTTGAAATGTCCCATATTCACCCTTGGTTAAGGATAGGATCTTTACAGCGTTACCTGGCTGACTTGCAACGGTAATCATAAAGTTACTTATATAAAACTCCAAATCGTCCGGATGTGCTTGAATAAAAAGGAATCTCATGGAAATCTCTCGTTTAAATGAATGGAGGATGAACTTAATATAATTCTTTTATATCATTTTGGTATTGAAATACGTTTTGAAGTGACTAACTTGGGCGAATTAGAGCTACGATACCTATTCAATCCTAGAAATGTATGCGTTGTTGGGGCCTCAAAAAATCAAAATAAGGTTGGGGCACAAGTACTAATGAATCTTATATCTTGTAAATTTCAAGGGGAGATATATCCAATTAACCCAAAACATGAGAAGCTATTTGGAGTTAAGACCTATCCATCAGTGAAGGAAATTAAAAAGGAACTTGATTTAGCTATTATAACCATACCGAATTTGAAAGTACCTATGGCATTAGAGGAATGTATTGCGCAGAATATTAAGTTCGCGGTGATAATCACAGCTGGTTTCGGTGAAATGGCCGATTATAATCCCCAAGGGCTCGAATTGCGGAAACAGATTTTAAAACTACTAAAAAAAAGCGAAATTCGACTCGGTGGCCCCAATTGTATGGGTATTGTTAGTACAGAATCAAACCTTGTGGGATTAATGGGACTTGGCTTTCCACCATCCCGACAGAAAGTGAATGCAAGCATCGTTTCCCAATCTGGAACATGGGGTATTACAACGATGCGAGCTGCCACCGTGCATGGGCTAGGATTCAGCAAGTTTGTAAGTTCCGGTAATGAACTTGATTTGAAATTTGAAGATTATCTTGAATATTTAGGATCAGATTCTGATACACAAATTATTCTAGGATTCATTGAGGGTCTCAGGCAGGGGCGTCGATTCGTCAAATTGATAAAGAAAATCCATAAACCTATAATATTAATCAAAGGTGGGAAAACACAAAGCGGACGAGAAGCTGCTAAGTCCCATACCGGATCTCTGGCGGGAAGTACTGAAGTTTATGATGGGATCTTTAAGCAACATGGGATCATTGAAGTCAATAACATGCCTGAATTGGTGGATACGGGTAGAGCTTTTGCACAGTGTCTCTCACGCGATCCTCCAAGCTTTCCTACAGGAACGCAAATAGGCCTCACCAGTGGTGGGGGCGGGTTTTGTGTGTTAATGGCAGACCATGCCGAATCCGAAGGTCTGACTATGGCCGAGCTGGATCCCACTACCATAGAAAAATTGAATAATTTTTTACCCTCTTATTGGCCCCATCGGAATCCGGTTGATTTAGTGGCCTCTTGGGACTTTACAGTATATCCTAAAATAATAAAAATTGTGCTGGACGATCCGAACATCCATAGCCTAATCGCGCGTCCTCCAATGGGTTTTTCCCTTATCTATGAAAGTGAGGATGTTGAGCAATGGATTAAGGATAATCCAATAAGTACAGTTAGTATGCCAAAAGAATTGATAGAAAGTTTTGACATGAGTCTTGCTCGAAAGATTGGGCGGATAGCTCAAAAATCTCCAAAGCCAGTGATTCTCCCTCTTGGATTTTATACAGCTGATGGACCGAAACAATATAAAATCGTGCGCGAACTTTTGCAGAGAGGTGTTCTCGTTGCGCCTACCGGGCGAGCTGCTGCCCGAATCCTATATAAACTCTATGAATACAATAAATATCAACAACGTTTCATTAAGGATTCATGAAGGCGTTTAGAAATGGCGGAAAATAGTGAGGGTGAGGAGGGGCGGAATTATCGGAAATTACTTAAAGTCATAGTCATCGGTGCAGGAATTTGCTTATTTCCAGTTGTAGTTTTAGGTTCCCTTCTGGCTTTTCTTTTTTATTCAATTTTATTGTACATTACAATTCTTGTTTCAATAATTGGTTATGTTGGAGGGATTTGGCTTTGGGAATATTTAGCTTCTTCAGAATTACTGACGGGTGAAATGAATTCATTAATAAAGAAGGTTGGATGGGGGGCATTAGTTCTATTTGTAGTTTTAATTTCTGGTACCGTCTTTTTAGCCTTCACTGCTCAACCCGCAATGCTTGAATCAACTGTAAATTTAATCAACTGGTTGTTGCTCTTTATGCTTGCCTATAATATTGGATATTTAATATCAATTTGGAGGAGACCTTTAGAATTAAATGGAGGTGACAATATCTCCTCTGACGATATCAAAGTTGATTGGAGGATTGTTAAAGCAGTATTTAGAATAGCTGTGCCTAGCTTGGCTACAATCTTGGGCGCCACTTTGATTATTGGAATAATCCAAGGACAAATAAATACCATGCTATTCGCTATTGGAATCCAATTACTACTCTTTTTAGGATTCTGTCTAGGCTATGTTATTTGGGAACATTTAAAAAGGACTAACCTTATTTCAGGAAAATTTAAAACCCAACTGAAATGGATCAGTGTGCTCTTTTTGATAATCTCTGGCGGGCTTACCTTCTACGGATTTATAATGGTCTCAGCTGAGGTAATCAATGTTCAAATTCTACGAGAGTTAATGTTATATTATGGAGTTTTCCTCGTTTGCCTCTGTTTTTACTTTTTAGGTTTGTATATTTCCATTTTAAAATCCAAATAGATCATCCAATCTAAATAGACTTTTATGGAATGAATTGGTTATAAATAAACGATTAAAAAGGGAGATTTAAGATTATGACCGATTTAGATGAAATTCTTAAATGCAAGGAGCATGAAGCACCATTGTTAATTTGTAATATTAGACGAAGGAGAAAGAAGGATAGCTTCGTCCGTGAGACCATCGTAGTTTGCCCGGTGGATCAAAAATTAGAAACTATATCTTTAGACTTACCTCCAGAAGATTTAGATAAATTATACTTACCATTAGCAGATAAAATTTATCGATGTGAGAAGTGTTTCCGAGAAGCAGAACTTATTGACACTGCAATAACTAAAAAGCTTGTTACCCTTTTTCTTAAATGTACTGAGCATGGACCCCTCATCACGCGGGAGATTGCTTCAGATCTTTTCGATAAAATCAAATACGCTTGGGATATGAAAGATGTAAAAAATGAAAAGGAAAGGATCTACTAAATTTTAGAGTATCAGACTTTTTTTATACTAATAATTTCTACATCATGGAATTGTTCGCGATCTTTTATCCTGATCTCGGCATCTAGTTCATTCTGCGCGCTTAAAACCACGGTATACTTAATTTGCTTGGCATCCATGAATGTGACTTGGAACTTTGCAGGAGGTGGGCCTGGGATGATTTCAGGTTCTGCATCGTCATCGATCTCCGTTTCCACTTCAATGAAATCCAGAGGCGACTCTGGTGGAACCGGTGGGCCATCGATCGGTGGTGGTTCCAAAATGGGAATCTCCATTAGAGGGGGCACTCCGTTACTTTCATATGGTTCAACCTGAGCAGGTGGAGGTTGTGATTGCGCAGTTTCAAGGAAAGGAAGCTTAACTTGTTTTAAGGCATCTAATTTTTTCATTAACTGATCATATTTCGGAGCGATTAACTGTTCGACACTCTCACTTGAATCCTTCATTAACTTCTCGGAAGAAGATAAGATTTCAGATGCTTTTTTTGCCGCTGTTTTCATATTCTGAATTATTACTCCCATGTCTTCTCGAGTATGGGAGATACTAGCAATATATCCCAGTTCCTGGATTGGAAATATGATCATATATGCTGGTTGCTTTTGTCTTTCGGTGACCAAAATTAGATAGGATAATTTATTACCCAGCAAGGATTTTTCCAGTTCTTTGCGAGTCCCCTCGGCGCCTTCCAGCGTAAAGAGCGTGGTCGCCGAGATCTCATCCTCATTAACAGTCTTGGGTAGCTTACTCGCAAATGAGAAACCCTGCCAATCCGCTAAAATCACCGCAAGGATGGAGTCGCAATTCTTCATCAATTCATCTACGATATTATTTAGCAATAACCCCTTATTCTCCCCAATACTTCTAGACGGTAATAACGTGTTCCGAGCCAATCCAGAAGACACCTTTTCTTCTTTAGTCAATCTAATGAGCCTTTCTATTTTCTATTGAATTAAAACCATCCTTTTAAAAAATTCACTAAGTTCACGTAAGTGATTGATTTAAAAGCTTACGAATTTTTGCACATTTTCGAATGAATTTAAGATAATTACATGATCTGAATCCTTCTTGATGTCTTAAGATTGGTCGAGATTTCATTTGAGAATCTATAAAATCGTGGTATTTAGAAAGCATTTATGATGAGAATTTGCGCATTTTATCATACTAAGTCCCTACAATGGAAATTGGGGTATGATTTTAGATTTTTGTATAATATCCACGTATTATGTACCTAAAAAATCATAGTTGTGTTTAATGACGTGAAATACTGTTTTCACGACAGGTGAAATTATGACTGAGAATTTGAATAATATCCTGAGACAGTTACCTGAAGTGAAGGAGTTCCTGCGTCACTTAAAAATTGAAGCCCGGTATTCACCGCTCACAATTTATGGCTATAAGACCGACCTTGTTTTATTTTTCAAATTTATTAGTAATTCTAGAAATGATAATGGAACTCCCTCCGCTTTTCTAAGAGTACCGATTCCATCCATTACAAAAACCGATATTCGGGGATTCCTTTATTTCCTAGATACTGAAAAACAATACAGTGATCGAAGTTTACATCGGAAAATCTGCTCCCTTCGATCCTTTTTCAAATTTTGTCATCAAGAGGACTATGTGGAAGATGATCCTACCAAGACCATAAAGACCCCGAAAATAGAGAAATCCATTCCGGTTTTCATGGATAATGAGGAATACAAGGTTTTTCTTCGGGCTGCTACATCGTTACGCGATAAGTTAATTCTACGTATTTTATTAGCCACTGGGATGCGGGTTTCCGAGGTTGAAGCTTTAGATATAAATCATATCGACCAAAATAATTGCACCGTTAAGGTTGTTAAGGGGAAAGGAAAGAAGCAGCGGATTATCGATATTGATCCTGAGACAATTCAATTAATGAAGCAATATATCGCGGAGGAACGTGGAACCCCAAAATCTCCCGAAGCGAAGGATGTTTTATTTCTTAATCGCCAGCACGGCCGTCTGAGCAAGAGGACTATTCAACGAATTGTGAAAAAATGCCGGGAACTGGCAGGATTAAAGAAAAAAATTACCCCCCATAAATGCAGGCATACCACTGGGCGGCTCCTCCTCGAGGGGGGAATGGATATTCGCGTGATCCAAGAAGAATTCGGACACAAATCCTTATCCACCACGGAAATTTACACCAAAGTGACAAATGAACATCGGATGCGGGAATATAAGAAAGCTCACCCCTTTACAAGAGTGGAAGCCTCCTGATTCTTAGGGTATACGGATATACTTAACGACTGGTTCCATTAACCACAAACTTAATAACTTTCCTAAACTATCCAATGTAAAAAGGCTTTTTAGCTGTTTCACCGTTGGAGGTGGATCCGAAGATGTCCGACAACGAGAATAAAAAGAAACAAGTGATTTATATCTTAAATTCTATTTCAGATGATACTTCTGTTCCAAGGAACATAAGGCGTGCGGCAAATGAAGCAATAACCGCGATGGAAGATGAAGCTGTCGAATCGTTAGCTATCCGGGCTTCCAATGGGATCTCAAAATTAGATGAGATATCTCAGGACCCGAACTGTCCGCTCTATGCGCGGACGAAAATCTGGAACGCGGTTAGCGTTTTAGAAACCATTAAGGATTAAAAGTTTAGATTTTTCTGACTTTTATATTTTAAATTTTTTCATATCTTCTGCTAGGATGACTTCACCCTCGAAAAAATCTTGGGCATCTTGTTTACACTGTGCCATCTGATCTTCCAATTCGCTTAGAATGTGAAAAACCACGAGCTTCTTTACTCCCGCTTTGGTAGCAATTTCTGCAGCATCCTTTGGGGTTGAATGTGTCCACGAATGGGCTTTTTCTGCCATACTATTGGGCATTGAGCAATCGTGGATCAGCAGATCACAGCCCTTTGAGAAGGTCACCATTTTATCGAGGGGTTCAGTATCGCTACTGAAACAGATACTTTTATCACGGTCAATTCGATAAGCCAATGTATAGACCGGGTGCTTAACCCGTGTAGCTGATATTTCACCAACTTTCTCAATCGATTCTCCAGGATCGAGAGGTTTATAATGAATTTTATAAGGGAAATGCTCCACTGGAGTTGATGTTAATTCAAAAATTTTCTCGATAGTAGCTTGGATTTTGGGGGGGCCATAAATTGTTATGGTATTCGAGTTACCCGATAACCATTTCTTCCACAGAAAGGTAAAAATCCCAATAAAATGGTCGACATGTAAATGAGAAATTAAAATTGTCCGAATGCTCTTAAATGCCCCAATTTTTAATAGCTTCTGTGTCGCTCCTTCACCCACATCGATCAACAGATCGTCATCAATTAAAATAGAGGTAGTCGTGCGATTTGCCGTTATAGTACTGCCACTCGTTCCAATCAAAATAACTTCCATTCCAATCAAAACCAAACCGAATTGATTAAATTGAGCTAGCTTATGAGTACTCTTAATAAAAATGATTCTAATAGTTTCCTTTAATGCTCGTGCAATCGCCCAAATCGCCAAATTTCTAGGATTAGAGATAGCTGTAGTAGATTTTTGGGGAGATAAAGATTTATTCGCGCTAACGGATAAAGTTTATACGGTTTTCAAGCCTGAATTCAAAACTTACCATGCCTTTCCAGATCAGACTCAAAATGAAGAGCTACTTGTTGATCTAGCTCTCGATGTGCTTTCAACAGAGGAGGTTGAGGGTATTTTAATCGGTAGTGGTTTAGATGATCGCCCTGATTTGTGGGAGAAGCTAGGATCAAAAGCTCCAGTTTTGGGGAATACTCCTCAATGTGTAAAATCAGTAAGAGATATCATAGAAGTTCATAAGAAATTACACCCTGAAAATATCATGGTTCCAAAAACTATAATGCCTCCCAATATCTCAAATCTAAAAAATAAGGGGATCGAAATAGCATTTCCTATCGTCATTAAACCAAAGAAATCAATAGGGGGGGTCGGAATCAAGATGTTTAAAAAAGAACCTGAATTTATCAATTTTTTCGAGAGGACTCCTGAGAATTTTAAAAACTATTACATTCAGGAATATATCAAGGGGGAAAATATAAGTACCACAATTGTGGGAGATGGGACCTATTATAAAGTTCTCTCAATAAACGAACAGTTAATTGGCATGGAGAAATATGGTACAAAATTACCATTCAAATATTGTGGAAATATTATTCCTTTCATTTGCTCTCCAGAGGTTGCTAGAGACATCAAAAAAGTTTCTATCTACATTGCAAAAATGTTCCAGTTGGTCGGAGTTTTTGGTATAGATTTCGTATTACAGGAAAATATCCCCTATTTTATGGAAATTAATCCCCGATTTCCTGGTCAAATCGACATATTATTTAAGCATACTCTAATTAATCCCGTAAAATTTCATCTGGATGCGGTAAGAGGGAAGCTCCCGGATAATGTATTAACTTTTCCGTATTTAAAACAACCCAAATTTATAATGAAAGTTATTTTATTCGCCAAACAACCTTTTACTACTCCTATATTTGAGAATACTTTAGGAAAAGCAGATATTCCACCTCCAAATATCAATCTCAAACCGGAAGATCCTATTTGTACCTTAAACAATTATGGTAAAACCCGTAAAATAGTTATGAATCGGGTAGATTGGACAGCTGTCCAAGTATATTCAGAGTGTTATGGACGGTAAAAAATCCTAGATTTCCAGGGTCGGTTGAACTTCTAGCATTGACATCTCGAATGAATCCAGTCAAATTACATCTTGATGCAATAGAGGGTCATATTCCAAATGCGATCGAGAACTTTCTGGGGTTTTCGATGAAAATTGTGCTTTTTGCTAAGAAATCTTTCATAACCCCAAAGCTCGATTTTAATCCAAATGTTGTGGATATTCCCCCTCCCGGACTGCATTTAAAACCTGAGGATCCTATTTGTACGGTGTTATTGCATGATAAAACCCGTGAAAAACTAACTCAACGAATAGACAAACTAGTTAATCAGATTTATTCCAGTTGTTCTCCTTAAATTTACTAAAAAATGGAAACAAATTTGAGACCACATCTCATCTAACTTTTGTCTTTTAATTTGGCAATTTGATCCCTAAACGAGACTGCAGGAGGTGTTTGTCCCATATTATTAGATTCTAATAAATTGAGACCTTGCACGTAAATTTCAAGAGCTCGGTGTAAGCTGTTTTGTGCAATAAAAAAGCCCCCTAATTTATTAACCAGAGCAATGAAACCCTCCAAATAATTTATTTGCCCTGCAATGGAGAGTGCGTCAGTAAAAAACTTTAGGGCATCATCTTTTTTACCTTGAGCTTCATAAATTTCTCCTATATTGTAGCATAAGACGCATCTTCCTTCTAAATCACCACGCTTATCTACAATACGAAGTGCTTGACGATAAAACATTAAAGCCTCTGAATATCTTCCTAAATCATGATATATCTTAGCAATATCGTTGAGAGTTTCAACTATCCCCTGTTCATCCTTTAAGTAAATAAAAAGTTTAAGATTATTTTCATATAAGTCTATTGCAGCAGAAAAATCGCCAGCTTCTAAGTATATTAACGCGAGGTTTTTTGAGCAAATTCCCATTCCATCAAAATCCAAGAGTTCTCCATAAATATTAAAGGCTGCCAAATAATACTTAATTCCTTCAGCATAATTCTTCTGGGCATGATAGACTTGCCCTAAATTACTAAAGTTTGCAGCTTTACCTGTCAGACCTCCACCTAATCGATCAAAAAGTTCGATAGCCCTTCTATAATATTTAATAGCTTCAGAATAGTTCCTTTTCTTATAATTAATTACTCCAATATTAGTCAGGATGGCTGGTTTGGATTTTATACGTTTCTCCTCTATTGTTTCGCTTATCTGAAGAGCTTGTTTATAATACTTCAAAGCCTCGGAAAGTTCGTTTTGATCTGAATGTAGGGCTCCTAGGTTTATTAGGACTATAATTTTTCCTTCATTATCTTGGATTTTGGTATAAATATCGAGAGCATTTTTATATAATTTTAAAGCTTCAGTAGTTTTATCAGTTTCATCATAAATATTACCGATACCAATGTAGGATTCAGCTAATTTTTTCAAATCGCCTGAATTTTGTGCTAAATTTAAAACTTTTTTTTCACATTTCAGTTGCTCAGCATAGAGATCAAGAAGTGAATATATACCACATGCAAAATCTAATCGTTCAATATCGATAGGTGTTTCAAAATGTTTTTCTAGCCATTCTTCTATGGATTTTTGCTGATTACTTTCCTGGAGTTTGTATTTTCCATCCCAAGTCCTTTTAATAAGCTCTGAGATATTTGTATCTATACGAAACACATCAATATCAATATTTCTTTGCTTTAATGTAAATAAAATTTTATTAAGTTTATCATCCTTTTTATTTTCTTGATTTTTATTCGTAATTTTACGAATATTTAGAAATCCATGTTTCTCTTGGTGGTTTATCCATATTATTTTTCTAAAGATCTGTAACGCTTCTAGAGTAGGGATAATATCAAAATCATCACTTCCAGAATAACCCATCACAATTAAAGTGCGATCCTTGGAGCTATTTTCAAATATTGGACGTTTAAATGGTTCGAGCTGAAAAATATTCAATCCTTCTTTATTTTTACCAAACTCTTCAATCGTACTTATCAAGGTATCCTTAGTATTTTCACCTGTAATAAGATTTTTTGAGGAACCGTGGAGTTTAATAATTAATTTCTTCCCCCGCGAAAACCATTCTTTTGCATTTGAATATTTCTGATAATCCTTTCTAGTAATTACGGGAATAATTTCCTCTTCTTTAACCCCTAGTTGTAAAAGGGCGTGTTCTATCAGTAGATCGAAATTCGTGGTTAGAATGAAATTTCCTTTCATTATCATATCAGCTAAGAAAAAGTGAATGATATTTGGCTTACCACATAGATTATAGTAATCCAATAGTTTTAAATCAGGATCTATGTTATCTTGAAATATCTCTACTAAGGATTCAAATCTAATTAAACTAAAAAGATTGGTAATTCTTGTGATCTCCGATTTTGGGCAAAAATATTGAATTAATGCTTCCATCATAGTTTTTGCTGATGGAAGACATGATGGAGGGTCTATAGAGCAGCCAGCTCCTATAATAAATGTTTTTAGATCCGTGCCCGTGAAGATCTTTTTAAGATCCAGCTTAGTTAATGCATTAGTCTCTTTCAAATGATATCCCTTGAACTATGTAATTAGAATTGAAATAGAGTAATTGGTAGATTTGTTTGAGTATTTTATTAATTTTCTCTTCTTTCTTCAAAAATGTTAGATTTCACTCATTGAGAAAGGTAAAAATTACTTACTGCTTCCTCCATTGTACCTGGACGCCCATCTAAAATTATCATATTTTCATTGATCCACGAAGAAAGATAACGACGATAAAAGGGATAGAAATATCGTTTATCTAGTAACACAATGATGCCATGGTCTTTCAATGTCCTGATGGGACGTCCTGCAGCTTGATTCGCTCTTCGGAAGGCGGGGAGGGTATAGGCATATTCCTTTCCTTTATAGAGGCCAAATTGATTCGTATAATACGTAATTAAAGCATGAACTGAATGGGTCATACGGGCTAGAGGGATACCGAGAATGACGACAGAGAGCATTTCAGAACCTGGAAAATCAACCCCTTCGGAATTGCGACCACCGCAGACTCCCACCAGAACCGCTTTTTTTCCCTCATGACCTGCAGTTTTGAAATTAGCTACCATTTCGCTATTTTCCCGACTTGTAACATCCTTCTTTTCATAGTAGAATGGGCGCTTGAGTTGCCGCACTTCCTGCTTGAGTGGCGTCTTCAGGAGCCCGTCAAGGACTTCGTAAGACGCACAGAAGAGTGCAGTATTTCCAGGGGTGGCCCTGATCACTTCGAGGCATTTTTCAGCGAGGCGCTTATATTGAGGTGCCGTACGGTTGTGATAGGTGAGCTCAATATCCCGACAGCTCAAGACTCGAACATTCTTGTGATGAAACGGCGATGGGAGAACACGCTGACGCGACTCCGAAGGGAAGCCACAGATATCGAGATAGGCACTAATTGGCTCTAGGGTACCACTCATGGAAATAATATTCCGCGCCTGTTGTAATGGACGAAGAATCCCCCGACAATCGATACACCGAATGTAATATTGGATCCTTTTTCGGTGCAGGATGATGTAATGCAGATATTGGGGGTCCTTAAAAGTCGTGAGAAGGTGTTCCAGAAAATTACCAAAGTGATAAACGGAGGAATGTGAATTTTTCTTTGCCTCCATTTTTATTTTTTTTATTCGTCGCCCAAATTGGCGGATCTCTCGGGTAAATAAGTAAAGGTCACTAATATTATTTTTACTAAGAAAATTATTGAAATGTTCTACTATTGTAGATGGATCGATTCCAATCTCAGTCCCTTCCAGCGGTTCGCCATATTCCTCTTGAAAAGTTTGCAGATATGACTGAAAATGCTTTAACGTTTTTCCAATGACCGCATATTCCCCTGTTGCATCGTATTTATTATATTCCCTAAGAGCTCGCTTCAGCCCATGAAGGGCTTCCCCGATTGACATCGACTGCATTGCCTGCTGAGGGAGATTATGACATTCATCGAAGACTAAAATACATTTATCAATTGTAGTTTCTAGCGTTTTGAAGAGCAGTGAGCGGATAAAAGGATTGATGAGGTACCCATAGGTTAGAGCGATGACATCACAATGTTGGAGTAAGCGTTTACTCAAGTAATAGGGGCAGACATCGGATTCTATTCCGAAATTACGAAGGTACTCAGCAGTAAAGCAGCCGCTCACTTGTTCTATTTCCTTTGTTTTCAACCCCTCGTACCAGTTGCATTTTTTCGTTCTACGCAAGATCGCACAGAGGTCCATGGCTTCCAAAGACACGGCTTCTTGGACGTCAGGGTGCAAACACATGTTAGCCCGACCATAAAGGGAAATTCCTGTTAATTCATGTCCTTTCACTTTGTAGATGGTACTTAATTCCTCGATTACACGCTGAATCTGTGTATGTGTGCGCGCTGCATAGAGGATCTTGACGTTTTCGCGTTCGCAAAAAGGCAATAGGGCGCTCAGACAGGTTACCGTTTTTCCGAGTCCTGCAGCTCCCTCGATTGCAACATGTTTATTACCCAGTACCCCATAATAAATATCATTTGCCATAAGGGTCTGCCCGGGGCGTGGTTCGAATGGGAAATAATCCTGCACTTCCAAAGGGAACTTGGTAGCCCGGGAGATCGTCGAGACCACTTACTCTACACCCTACCAAGATGATACGAAGGTCGCGTTGTCTTAACCCGACATAGGAAAATTAAGAAGATAAAGAAGATCAGGCAAGCAGCTCCTATACCCCACCAATCTACATTCCAAATTGCCCCGAGGGCGTAGAGAAGGCCGCCAAAAATAAAGTACAGATTGAGCTCAACTAAAAATCTACCAGGGGCCTGTCGAATGGCTTGCAGAGGTGCTCGCAGATCTTGCGGGGATGGATTAGCTCCCATGGCTAAGGCGATTCCGAGGTACACCATCAACCAATAATAAGGAGTGTCGATTAGAAGTGGGCTATAATAAATTATAAGCGCCACCAAGAGTCCATTCACTAGTAACGGGGCGAACCCAATAAACAATGCAGCCGTCATACTTTTGACTGGCTCTGTCTTCACATACCCGCTAGCATCGGCATGTTCAGATTCCTTGGTATCCTCCTTAAGCATTTGGAACAGCTTGACCTCCTTCACCTGAACACCAAATAATTTACAAAAGAGATAATGAGCCGCCTCATGGACTACGACTCCAATGGCTAATAGATAATATATAATAACGACCACCTGCATTCCCGCTGACGAGCGGCTGGCTACTATGGACATAAAAAAAATGAAAAAGAGGGTTCCGACTAACACCATAGGAAGTACATACAGGCAAATTTCGCTGAATAAACTCCAGTCGAACATCACGTCTGACCCTCTCGATGCAATTTCTTCGGGATGAGGTAATAGAATAACATTACACCTACAACCACTGCCCCGATGACCGCATAGAGGTTTTCCTGAATATTTCCGAAGAAGGCAGTGATAGGATGCGCACCCGAAAGGGTAATGGTGGTGTTTTTTACGTAATAATCAAGCCATTGCACGCGGACGAAATTAATTTCAATGGACTTGATGAAGCGAAGCAAGACACCCGTTTCCCACTCGTAAAACCACTCAAATCGGAGAATATTCGAGAGTTC
>JAEOSY010000030.1 GCA_016840125.1 Candidatus Helarchaeota archaeon
AGCATCCAGGGCTGTTCAATTCTAGCATATTACGTCAAAGAATGAACTTAATATCATTCTAAATTCAATGTCATTAAGTTAAAGGGAATTAGTGTCATTCCGAGCGGAGCGGAGTCGAGGAATCTGTATATCCCGAAAAATTAGTTGGTTAACAGATTTCTCGCTTCGCTCGAAATGACAGGGAAATCTCTTAACTTAATGACATTGATTCTAAATTAGCATGAACGGAAGGTGAGTGAAGAATCTTTGACCACCAGGCTATTATAAACAAAAGTGTAGTGGTCATAGATTCTTCGTTGGGAGTTTATCCTGAGCTTGCCGAAGGGCTTCTCAGAATGATAAAAATATTGGTTCGTAGGTTATAAATGTAAAATAAATAAAAAAAGACTTGACAAATAGAAATTATTTTTGTATATTCTTATCGTAAATTTACGATATACGATTAACTCCGGGAAATTAGTCGAATGGCAATTAAAAAAGTAGAACCTTTTGATCGTAATGATAAGAAACTTTCAGAATTAGCAAAAGCACTGTCTCATCCTGCTCGTATAGCTATATTACGGACACTGGCGAAAAAAAATATGTGCATCTGCGGTGAAATTGTGGATGTTTTACCGCTTGCACAATCAACTGTTTCCCAGCATTTAAAAGAGTTAAAAAGGGCGGATTTAATTATAGGTGAGATAGAAGGCGCAAAATCATGCTATTGTATTAATTGGAAAAAGTTAAACGAATTTGCCGAATGGATTCAAAATCTTTTTAGTGAGTTAAATAAAAATTGTTGTTAAGGACTGTGAATTAAATAAGTTGAACAACTATGGTTATAATGAACATTGTTTTTTAATACCTTAGTTACTATCAGATGTTCATATTAATTAATTCACGTCCCTAAGGAGGAAAAATAATTATGCAAACCGCTGAACAACTCAAGTCAATTGTTAAAGAAAAGTATGGCGATATTGCCAAACAGTCTAATCAAAAGTGTTGCTGTGATTGCTCCACTTATGATGATTACTCAAGTTTTAGTAAGGATTATTCCAATCAAGAAGGCTATTGTGCCGATGCTGATTTAAGTCTTGGTTGCGGCATTCCGACTCAATTTGCTCAAATTAAAGAGGGGCATACAGTTTTGGATTTGGGCTCTGGTGCTGGAAATGATGTTTTTGTCGCGCGTTCTATAGTCGGTGATAATGGTAAAGTTATTGGCGTTGATATGACAGAGGAGATGATTGAGAAGGCTAATCTAAATAAAGATAAATTAGGCTATCAGAATGTAGAATTTCGATTTGGTGAAATAGAAAATTTGCCGGTTGCCGATAATGAAATAGATGTTATCGTTAGTAATTGTGTCTTAAACCTGGTACCTGACAAAGCCAAAGCCTTTCGGGAAATGTATCGGGTTCTGAAACCGGGAGGTCATTTTTGTATTTCGGATATAGTACTGAATGGTGAATTACCCGGACAGCTTAAATCGGTAGCAGAAATGTATGCTGGATGCGTGACCGGCGCTATCCAGAAAGATGAATATTTGCAATTACTTAAAGCAGAAGGATTTAGCAAAATTGAAGTAAAAGAAGATCGTCCAATAGATTTAGATGATGATTTCCTTAAAAAATATTTAAATAATGAAGAAATGGAAGCTTATCGTAACGCGGATTTCACTATTAGAAGTATTACCATAAATGGTACTAAATTAGCTTAAATTTAATTCAAATGTCCCATTTCATTTTAACATATAAAAAATTGCAAATAATTAGCCTTTTCAATCGCCACAAGCCAGAGGCTTGTGGCACGCTTTTTGTTAGATACTTATAAGCTTGTCATAATATTTATGGAGTAAGAATTTCATGCCAGATGAAGAAAGAAAACGGAAGGAAACAGCATCTTATGAGCAGGAAGGGGTGTGTCCTTATTGCAGGCAGCCTGTTAATTTACAAGCAAAAAAGTGTCACCATTGTGGTGAAATGTTGAAAAGGCCTTCTAAATTAGAACTTGTATTAAAAAAGCTGGTGGGTTATATTGGATTGCTGACAGCAGTACTCAGCCTTTTTTATGCGCTACGGGAGGGACATTACTACATTCAGGAGCGGCAGGAGAAGCGGGAGAAATTTAGTTCTTATGTGGCTGCCGGTGAGCATTTCTTAAAATTTGATAATTTAGAATATGCGGAAATGGCATTTCAACAGGCTATTTCTATTAATCCGGATGATTGGAAGCTGCGGCTTAAATATTTTACCCTTAAAGCCCATAATCTTCTTCGTGAAATAGAGGATTGGGGAATTCAAGCTGGTGAGAACCTTGTGGAACAAATTCCTGGCATGATTCCGGAAGGATTCAGTCTTTTAAATCATCCTTTATCTAAAAAAGATAGGGCGAGTATTCTTGTTATACTTGGTCGTCTTCTTCCACAGGATCGGAAATGGAATGCTCCACAAGAAATCACGGCGTTATTAGAAGAAGCATATAAACTTGCACCCAATGAGGGTGAGGTAGTATTTCGGTTGGGTCTTTGGCTCCAGGACCAGGAGGGTCGGGAAAATGAAGGTTTGGAACTCCTTCAGAAAGCAACTCAGCTTCAGCCAGAGAATGGTTTATATTGGACAGAATTAGGTGGATACCTGATGGAGCAAAAGGAATATCGAGAAGCGATGCTGGCTTTTGAAAAAGCGATTTCTATACGTCCTTTACAAAATGAATTACAGCGAATCCGGGCAGCGAATAGAGCCAAAAGCCGCTTGAAAGAGGTTATTTTGCGTGCAAACAATGAGTATGATATGACAGATTCGGAGTTCCCTGGTTTAGATATGAATGAGCGGATCAGAATTTTAGAGCTTGCTTTGCAGTATAATGATAAAGATCGAAATCTGAATTTTGTTGCTGCTAATCTATACTATAAACTGGGTGACTACCAAAAGGCGCATGGTACAATTCAAAAAGCGGTAGGAAATTACAAACGTTATGTTTCGCATTCCGACCTCCCTAAACTTGAGCTGTTTGCAAAGATATTGGAAGATGGTAAATTAGATTCCCTTGCTCTTTCTGATATGCGTAAAATTATTAAGGATAAATACGAGCGACAGAAGTATGACGAAATCCTGGAGACCGGTTACAAGGACAAGCGGAGGTACAAACTCGGATTAAAAGTTCCTTCAAAACCTTCGGAAAATGGAGTTCTTGTGGTACGCGCTTATGAAAGTTATCCTTTTGCTAAAGCAGGAGTCCGCAAAGGGGACCGTATTCTGGAGTTCGCTCACCGCAAGGTTAAAACTCTAAGAGATATTTGGATTCCTCTCATCGATTTCGAGCCCGGGACGGAGGTGCCTGTTAAAGTTAGTCGAAATGATAAAATTCTCGATCTCACCCTTGTGGTAGAGTAAGTGGATTTAGTTAACTGTATCGGGTTTTCAAAGTTTTGGCATAAAAAATGTTTAAGGTATAAAGGTATAGGGTATACGGGACAAAATCCCATGGTTGTCAGTTTAAGGTGATAAGTATAAAATATTCAAATGATTACAAGTACAATATTGAAATTCCAAAACACAAATCAATGTCATTAAGTTAAGGAGTTAATCCGTAAGATTTTATCTACCGAGGCGTAAAAATAAAAGGCTAACGCCTTAATTCCATAACAAATCTGAACACGAATTTCTAAATTATTGCTTAACTTAACGACATTGAAACACAAATAAGAAATTACTCAGAAGCAAACAACTTTTTGTTAATTAATTCATTTACTTTTTTAGGATTGGCTTTCCCCCTGGTTTCTTTCATTATTTGACCGATCAGGAAATCGATCAGTTTGGTTTTTCCATCTTTAATCCTGACAACTACATCCGGATTTTGAGCAATTATCTCATCAATCAACTTATCGAGAACAAAGCTGTCATGAATCGGCTTCAGGCTTTTCTCCTTAATAATTGTATCGGGACTGCTGCCTGTTTTAAACATCACTTCTAATACAGTTCTGCCAATTTTTTCGGTAATTTCGCCATTTGAAATTAGATTGATGAGTTGGGCAAAGTCATTGGAGGAAATTGAACATTTTTCTATGGTTAGCGAGGCATCATTGAGCAACTTAAATAAATCCTTGATAATCCATCGGGCTAATTTTTTACTGTCCAGGCAGAGTTTTGCACATGCGATAAAATAATCGGATACGTTCTTATTTTTTGTTAAAATAAGCGCATCTCTCTGGCGAATCTTGTATTCCTCCACAAGATGTTTTACCCTCTGATCGGGCAGTTCTGGTAAGCTGCTTCTTATATTTTCAATAAAACTCTGATCAAGCTCAACCTCCACCAGATCGGGATCCGGGAAATATCTATAATCCGGCGCGTCTTCTTTGCTCCGCATGGAAATCGTTATCTTTTTTGCCTCATCAAATAGTCTCGTCTCCTGGGAAACCTGTCCCCCTGATTGAAGTATTTCAGCCTGTCTTTTTATTTCGTATTTCAGGGCATCCATTATAAATTTAAAAGATGCCATATTTTTTATTTCAGTTCGATTACCAAAGGTTTTGGCACCTTTGGGGCGCAGAGAAATGTTAACATCACACCGGAACTGGCCTTTTTCGATTATGCAATCGCTTATCTCGATGTATCTTAAAATTTGTCTAATTTTTTCAAGATAGGCATGAGCTTGTTGAATCGACCGTAATGGATTGCGCTCATGATCACCTACGATTTCGAGAAGCGGAACACTGGAGCGGTTATAATCAACGAGGC
>JAEOSY010000348.1 GCA_016840125.1 Candidatus Helarchaeota archaeon
ATCGCAAGTATCTCATCATCTTAGATATGGAACGTATTATTACAATTACCAGAAAGCGACTTGCGGCGACACCGCGAGGAAATGCGAAGGTGCGGGCGTGGTTGGAATCGAACCAATCCCACCTCTACAGGTACTTGAAGCGGGAGATGGAACGGGCGAAGCTCTTGCCCACTACCGAACCGATTCGAGCATTAACGGTATTCCTCAAGCAATTCACAACCGAGAAGATCCGTGAGGTGGTGAAGGGGGCATTCGACTCCCTCAAGCTCCCGGCTCGCGCGAAGGAGATCGCCCTTGAAATTTACATCAAGACTCAATATCCGTTCTTCATTCGGCAAATGCACCGGATTTTGCATTTAAAAGTAAATTTAATCTGTGACTGAGCTGTGGAAGTCAAAATATGAACTGGAGAGAATTCATTTCACAGTGTGACAGTGTACCTTTAAAGTGTGAGAGTCCACCTTTAAAGTGTGACAGTGTACCTTTAAAGTGTGAGAGTCCACCTTTAAAGTGTAGGAGTAATCACGAAAGAATATATTAAGGGGTTTGAATGAAAAAAACTAGTATTATCATCACATATCGTAACAATTTGTTATCGGATGGGTTGGTGGAAAATCACACGTCTGATAAGAGATAGATAATAGGTGTGAAAATTATATGAGTGATGGGAAGTCTAGAAAGGAAAAAGAGGAGGAGATGATACATGACGTATGTGATTGGAGTATCCGTAAGCTCGGTCTCCCACCTAAAGAGGCGGAGCAATCTATAGATAAATGCACTCGGGAATATACCGATAAATTGCGTGAGGCGAAGGCTAGTTGTGCGGTAGACAGTTTCTTAGCTACCAGCAGTAGAGCTTCGCAGAAAGCGTTCAAGGATACCTGTAATAAAGTGACTATGAGTGAATTGCTCAATCAAATTTCCAATTTGGATCGGAAGGGCGCATATCGCCTTCTTAGTAGGGAAACTAAGGTGGTTGATGACACAGGGAACTGCCTTTCCCCCATCGGCACTGATCCCCCCCGTTATACAAATCCCTTTAAGATTACGAACGAGTGGATTCGAATACTTGAGGCGCAAATCCTCAAGGAAGTTGAGGCTATTGAAAGGGAATCTCAGAAAGCTTCTAACGAAAAAGATAAGGCGGATTACATCTGGTGGGAGTACGAAAGAACCCTCAACCCCCTCTTAAGGGCTAGAAACGAGGAAGTAGAGCGCGAGAAACAGCGTAAGGCGGCAGAATTCAAAACATGGTGTGATCAACTCGTCCCCCCAAGCTATGTGAAGCTTAAGAATAATTTTTCTAAAAGTATTGATGAGGAAAATCCAGTTACTTCGGATAGATTAGGACATTCTGAAGCAGTATCTCCTCTCGCCAAGGGTACATTTCAGACACCCCGTAAAGTTCCTGAACATGTTAGCAAACAGCCAACTAGGGAGATGATTGAGATAGAAGATAAAAAAGCTGAACCCCCAAGTTTTTCAAAACCTACAGATACTGAGGTTGATTTCAAGACAAAACTACTAAAAAGAGGTGAAAACGAAGGGCTTTGGCGGATAAGAGAGTATGTTTTTGGTGGCAGTCGCATGTATCGAACAGCATATGGGATTGATTATGAAATTATAAGTGATAAAACAGGAGTTCTTATGCCTATTGAGGCGAAAATAGGTAAGGGTATCATTTTCACTAATGCAGAATGCTTTAGATTTCAGAATAGCACAGCTTACCCCAAAGAAGTTTTACGGCTATGCACGATTATAACGAAGGAAAAAGACCCCGAGCTTGCCAATATTGTTTTGTACTGGTCACCCTCATTTTTTAAAATCTTACCTAATGACGCGTTCACACCTACCCCCGATGGTAAGGCGTTCCACTTTTCACTTGCAGGACTTCAGGATTGTATTAGCCAAAATAAGGAAAATATGCTCTTCTTTGTAGAATCTGAACGAGCTGAACTGGGAGAGTATGGAGTAACATACAAGGGGATTCCGATGAACGAAGCATATAATTGGCTTTATAGCAAAATTAAAGAAACGATGCGAAATCCTTTGGAGGAGTTAGAGAAAGAATATAAACCATGTCCAAAAGTAATACCTATACAAACTATAATAAGGGGGAAAATTGACAAAATAATAAGGTCAATCATCCCAAAAAATTATAGACCTACTTACTCAGCAGACACCATCCCGTATATATTAGCGGATAGCAGTGTTAAAGATAAGCTTAAAGTGGAGATTGAGGATGATGAAGAAGTTTTTTATTTTGGAGGTAAGACTTTAAGCACTTATTTAAGAATACGGATTAAGTCTATTACGAAGAAGGAAAGCGCGAAGTACGAAGTTATTCAAATTCCAAACTATGTTGGGAGCAGTTATGGCGTTAAGGGACGGGAATATATACCCCTAAGAGCGGGATCATCACATCTCTTGGATATACTTAAAGAATTTTATGATGGAAAACAAAAGACTAAATTTTTGAGTGCTGAAGTGGGTAATTTTCTAAAAATTCCCGTCAACGCGGTAGCCTCATCAATTTGGAATCACGGAGAAGAACTTGTGAACAACAATCTTGTTATCTTCGAAACTCCGCCAAAACCTAAGCCGATCAAAATAACCCTAACCAAGCTTTGTATAGAATATATAACCCGCTCAGGTCGTTTTAAAATCTAATCCAACTAGATTTTCAATTTAAACGGGGAACTTTCTAATTCCCTTTGTTGTTCATTTTCTAATTAATTATCCATTATATTTAATTATTACAAAAATGCTAATTACCATTATGAGTTTGCGACTAGTAATAGATCAAAGTCACGGCGAATTTTTGACAGTCGCAAAGACAGAAATTTTTCAAGCAATGCTGGCAGAAATGCACTTCATTATTTTTCCCCTCATAGATCGCCCGATTACATTTGATAAAATAAAAGACGATCAAGTACTCTTCATAGGTTGTCCATCCACCTCGTTTGAGGATATTGAAATCAATGCCATCACTCAATTTGTAGAAGCAGGTAATTTTCTGATTCTAGTGAGTGGAAGTGGCGGGGACTTTGCTAATAATACAAATTTAAGTGAAATTTCTCGTCGATTTGAATTCGAATTCAACCCTGATTACGTGGAAGATGAGAAACACTATCTGAATTTTTCCCGAATACCCATTCTTCATAAATTCAAAAAAACTTCAAGAACTAAAAGGATACTTCAACGAATAAAAAAGCTAGCGTATTCTGGGTGTTCTATCTCTATTCTAGAT
>JAEOSY010000349.1 GCA_016840125.1 Candidatus Helarchaeota archaeon
CAAAAGATCGAAATGTTGGGGGCAGACCTTCACCTGCAAGCACTGTGGGTTTACCATAGGGCGCCACGTCCTCGCCACGTTGAATATCGGGGAGGTCTTTCTGAGAACTCAGCATGTAGCGAGATCCGATCCCGCTGAAAGGTCTCGGATGACGATAATGGAGCGAGCGGTTCGTAACTGCAAGGAGACCATTATCCGAGAGGCAAGTCAAGATCACGAAATTATGGGAATTTATCCACTTTTATTGACTTGACAGATCGGAAATAATAATGCCATATCTTTTTGCGAAATCTTGGTTTCCAAGTGGTAAATTAATGGATGCTGTGGCAAAGATTCCAGCCGCCCTGAAAGTGCTGGAAAAGGGAAAATACGACGAACTCGTAGAAAACTTAATCCAAAATGCTGTAAGAACATCAAAAGAGGGTATAGTGAATTTTACTATAGATAAAACAAAGCCCGGTAAGTTAGAACAAGCCCTTGCTCTGGCGCGCAGGTATTGGCTGCAATATTCAAGTGTTCCCGGATTTGAATTCGAGATAACCGTCTGGGCAACTGCCGAGGAAGCTTTTGGCGCTATCGATATGAAACCACCACCAACACCAGCATAATTACTTTATTTCTCTTTTTTTTTTGAACTTCTTTCAGAGTCATTCTATCTATTTTTATAGTCCATCAATCAGATCATTATGAAATTTAAATCAAACATTTAGGTGATTAAATGGGTGGATTAGATGGACGAGTGTGTTTAATTACTGGGGCGGCTCAAGGGATTGGTCGCGCCATTGCCCTCCGGTACGCAAAAGAAGGGGCAGATTTGGTCCTCTGCGATATTAATGCTGAAATTCTTGAAGAAGCCAAGCAACTGATAATGTCAGAATCTCCGAATGCTAAAGTAATAACCAGCATGACCGATATTAGCGATGAGGAGCAGATCAAAGAGTTAGTGAAGCTAACTTTCGAGAACTTTGAAGCAATTCACGTTTTAATTAACAACGCTGCGATCACAGTTCAAGGTAATTTAATTCGACTCTCCAATGAAGAATGGGATCGGGTGATGAATGTGAACCTCAAAGGAACGTGGATGATGTGTAAGTATTTCGCCAGTCGAATGAGAAAACAACGACAACTGAAACCATTACGGGGCAAAATCATTAATATCGGATCTACCGCTGCTAAGGTCGGGCTTCCCATCATCGGGGCGTATTCGATTTCCAAATTTGGAGTGCTGGGATTAACGCAATCACTTGCCAAAGAACTGGCCCCACATATTACGGTCAATGCCATAAATCCAGGAATGATTAAAACGCCTATCTATCAGGCGAACGAGGAGTTAATGGATGTAGCACTAGACCAGTACAAGCTGCACCTATGGATGAAGCGTTGGGGGAAAGCTAGTGACATTGCAGGTATAGCATATTTTCTCGCATCTCCAGATTCAGACTTCATGACGGGACAAGCTGTGAATGTAAATGGCGGACTCATAATGCATTAATGGATGGTGAATGAAAATGCCGAAATTTACTTATAATACGGCCGAGGGACCGATAACAATCAGCTATAGAAAATTTGGGGACCAAGGTGATCCTGTGTTCTTACTCCATGGATTGGGGGAGGATAAGAGCGCGTGGGTTTTTCAAACCGTGCCGATTGCAAAGGCGGGGTTTACAGTTTTTGCGCATGATGCACGTGGCTTTGGAAAGTCGACTAGGGTAGAATTTGAAGACAAAGAAAAAGCCCTCAATTTCTATAGTCTCGAAAATGATGCAGCGGATGTTATCGCGTTAATGGATCATCTTAGTATTAAGAAGGGACATCTCGTGGGTCACTCAATGGGAGGTTTGATAGCACAGGTAATTAGTGCTCTTTACCCAGATCGGGTGATAACCACAACAATTGCGAACAGTTTCAGTTATCCCCATTCCCGAATCCAAGCAGCCACACGGGCTTGGGAGTTAGCAATGGAAAATATGACCCTAAGTGAGGCATTTGAAACAATGATTCCATGGATCATGGGCGAGACAGTTATGACCCATCCTATATATGAGGGGTTGATTACAGAAGCTAAAAAAATATTCATTAAAACAAATTCTAATCGGTGTTTCATAAATAAAATACGTACCATTAAAATAGAAGGGCCAGAGTTAACAAAATATCTTGATAAAATCAAACAGCCCGTATTAATCATAGGTGGAGAAGAAGATGTGATTACCCCACCCCACTATCAAGAGCACACGAAATCGGTCATTCCCCAAGCCGAAATGGTGATCATCCCTAAAGTAGGGCATCAAGCAACGTTAGAGAATCCGAAAAAATTTAATGAAGCAATCATTACATTTCTCAAAAAACACACAGTCAATAAAAACTCATGATGAAATCCCGTTAATACAAGTGTAGACTAAAAGGGGAACATTTGTAATTGAATTTTAACGAAAAAAGTACCACAAACCAGCTAGGGATTAAAAATACAATATTATTAACCCTAGTTATCCTAGTAAGTATTCTAATTATCTCAACGATCCCCCTACTGGAATCTGGTGAGAGATATTTTATGGGTTTTGTTCTCATCCCTCAAACTTTAGCACTCATTTACATTATTTTAAACCAGAACAACAAATTGAGCACATCTCCCAATAAAAAAGTTAAGGAGATGAATGAGAGTAAAGGAAAAGTCTTCCACTGGAGAGAAGAAGATTATATCTTCTCTCGAAAATCATTAATTAGGTTCATATTGGGAGCTCCCTTGCTTTCGGGGTTATTATTCTTATTTTTTATGTTCGACCTCAACATCTGGCTTCAAGAGGTTACCACCAAGCAGACTCAAGTTCTTTTAAACATATTCTTCGGAGTCCCCTCCCAAGTGAGTTTTAATCCTGATGCAACAGTGCCCTGGACGATATTTGTTTCAGGGGCAGAAAATCCTTTTGGAATTAGTTTATTTTGCACGGCGGTACATATTTTTTGTATTTTTGCAGGAATTATTATTTGTATCCCCCATTCACAGATTTATCGAAGGAAAAATAAGATTCTCTGGCGAAAAGCAAAAGTATTAACTCTAACTATAATCTTCAATTATGTAATTAATCTTTTGAGGCTGGTGTCTTTTCTCTTTTTGGTACATGTTGGATTTAATTGGGAATTAACGCACTCGATTCTCCTGTATTCAACCAGCATTATTGGTGCCGTAATATTTTTTATTTTTCTTTATTGGTGGGTTCCGGAACTGTTTATTGCTATCTATTCCATGCCTTCAGTTTTAAAATCGTAACTGCAAAGTTGGAGAGGTTTAAGAAGCCCTAATAAAAACCTTATAAGGGATAATAAATCTCTGATAAATTAATTATTAATCATTTAAAAGGTGTGAAAAATGGGTGATGGCGACAATACTGAAATATATGCTTTTTTGGGTGTCCTTACAATCATCGTAATTCTGATCCTTATATTTATGCCAGTTATAGTAAAAATAGATGAATTAGAAACGATTCCAGGATTTGAACCGATAGTTTTTATACTGGTCTTTACCGTTTTAGTTGGCGTTATGATAGTTACGTTACGGTTCAAATTTAAAAGTATAAATCATACAGCTCAATGAAAGGATTCCACCTAACTGAAATGTTAATTCAGTTAAAAAGGATTTTTTTCTTCCAATATTCTTTTTCTGTATTCGCTTAGAGGTGGCGGACATAATCCTTTTTGGGATGCTTCTCTCTTTAAGTTTCTCATTATTTCTGCTAACTCCACGCCTGCAGGGCACCACTTCGAACATTTCTCGCATCCAGTGCATAAAAATAAGCCCGATTTCACAGCTGCCTCGATGCCATCGTGGATATATTCCCGAATAATGGCTGCTGCCCCTAATCCAAACCTCCCTCCAAAAACATTACCAAAAGCTCTGGAGGCAGTGCAAATAAACGTACAGCTTCTGCATTTGATGCATCGCAAGAAGCTCTTATAGAACAGGTTCGCCTTAGCAGCTCGCGAGCGCCATTCATCCACGAGAATAACGACCACTTCCGCTGCCCCATACATTGGGACAGTTTTGCCACCTTGCACGCTGGAGGTACCTGACGGGGCGGTGATCACGCTCATATAGGACATAGCGACGGTGGGCGCTCGAGCCTGCATCTTAGCCACGAGCATTGCATCAAAAAAGGTGGGGACGATTTTCGTAATACCCACCACCACAATATGTTTCTCACAGGTTCTCGTTATCAAACTAATGTTCCCCGACCCCTCAACAAGCACAATCGAGCCATCATCCGCAGCTATCGCGTTAGCTGAGGTAAATGCAACAGTTACTTTATTTAGCATTTCTGGACGGATCGTATCTCGAAAATACTTCACGATGGCTCCAGCTTCAGGCTCGATATCCACTCCATACGCTTCTTTCATTTTCGCTACAATTTGATCCACGGTGAAATGCACACTGTCCCCTAGTTTATAGGAGGGTAGCTTGTAATCAAACAGTTCACTAATAATCCCACCGATTTCCGTGGTCTTAATTTCAATGCCGTTCTTCTCTAAAAACTCTATAAGTCCAATCTCTTCTGCTTCAGTTGTATGTGATTTAAAAATTACCTTGGTGTCTCCCAGCTCCTCCAGCAATAGCTTCTGAGCTTCCTGGTTCGTTTTTGCATAATGGACTTTGAATTGGGCGGTCTTTCTCATCCGTTCCATGCATTTTTCTACGAAAAAATCCAAATTCTCAATAAAAGCATCCCGGAGTTTTTTTATTTCCTCTTTATGTTTGTCGACGAATTCTCGACTTGATTCATCAAACCCATATACTAACTTAGAAACCTCGCCCTTCGTGCCACATGCAAGCCTCCAAAAATCAACGAATTGGTTTTCTAGAGTTCCAAGTTCAGATAATCGCTCAATTTTTTTCTTTATTTCTTCATAAGATTCTTTTCCCTTCGCAGTCATTTTATATACTCATCTCCCCACCCAGTATTTGTTGGATAAAATCCTCAAATTTTATCACGTCCGTTTTTATTTTTACCTGTTCTTTCACCCGTTTGAAAGCGGTGTAACAGAACGGGCAGGGCGTTATAAGAAGTTTCGCGTGAGCCCGTTTCGCTTGCTTTAAAATTAAAGGCGAGCTATAATCGCTATTTTCTTTGATTATAGAGTAAACTCCTCCACCTGATCCACAACACAACGCGTCAATGGTATTATTCTTCATTTCTTTTAATTGGATCTCTCCCTTAATTGAATTTAACACGTTTCTTGCTTCCTCTATTACTGGATCCACGGCATTCCTTAAATGACAAGGATCATGATACGCAATTGTGAGCTTCTTCTCCCCAGTGTATTTCAAATCCAGTTTCTCAAGATTCTCCTCTTGATTCACGAATTGAATGAGGTGCTTTACAATAATGTTAAAGTGCTCTCCCAAGTATTCTTGGTAATAACGTGAGAGGTAATTGTAACATCCGGCACAAATCGTCACGATCTCCTTAACTTCATTAGCCTTAAACCAGTCGTTCACGGACTGTAAATAGTTTATCAAATCCTCATCGGAGGCAGTATGATATGCTAACGATCCACAGCAGGGGGCGTCATCAAGTACTATAAATTCCTCATCTAAGAATTGAATCAGTTTTATGGCGTTCTCACAAGTCGATGGATAATTTTTTCTACTCAAACAGCCTAAAAAGATGAGTTTAGACATGTAGTTCTTCCACCATTTGAATTAGCTAAAGTATAAATTCTCTCTGGCTTCAAAGGTTTTTCGCTCAAAAAAAAAAGAAGGTTGTTTAAAGGTTATGTCTCTGGTGCCTTTAAACCGATCAATGGCATGGCTTCAACAAGATCGTATGCGATACGAATATGGTACCGATAACCCTCTACGTCATTTGCTAGTTCTAATAATCGCTTTGATGCAAGATCCATGGATTCTTTAACTTTGCCTGGTTTTATAGAAGCAACTGTTATACTGTGCATTACTTCTTTATCGGTCCAAATAGCTGCTTCTACAAGCGGTTTTTCGATCGCTCTGTCGTTAGGATATTTGGTCATAATTTTTATGTAGGTCTTGCCGATCTCTTCTGACTTGTTAGCCGGCCACCAATTTTCTGTGACCATTAATACGATTTTTCTCACCCTCTGCTTGTTTTTTAGTAGTTCTAATCAAAATTACTTATAATTTTGAGTGGTAAAAGGTATGAAGGGAAGGTGTTAATAAACATTTATTTTCTGTAAAATCGATTTTTGAATCTTAAGCGTCCCAAATCCCAATGATTTCATCCTTAAGAGGTATAATCTTTTTAATTTCGAATTGTCGATAGAGCTTTTTCAACCCAGCCTTGTTATATTTCCATTCTTGCCGTTGTTCATAGGAGTTGATGCCATCGTTATCCGCCAACAGTATATCTACCCATTTATAGAGACGGTCGGGTAGGTGTTTCATAATATATATCATGAGTTTCGCGATCCAATCATGCGCGTCGATATCGGCAGGTTTGATTGCGTATGGTTCGCAGATGATTACGCGGTTCGCAAAATTCTTCGCATTTTCTACTAATTCCATATGTCGGGGGTAAATATGGTGCAAAATTCCACTAAAAAGAGTAACATCCATTTTCTCTTTCGGATACTTCTCAAAATCAAAAATATTCAGCTGCCGCAATCGGATCTTCTTCACTTTGATTTTCCCAGTTTCCCAATCATACTTCAATTTTTTTAAGAAGGTTGTATTTAGATCAATACCGGTGTAAAAAGTGGAAGGATCAAGATAGTAGGCAATATAACCAGTACCGCAGGCAATATCAAGGACCTTTAAAGTAGAGCTTTGTTTTTGCGAATTATTAATGAGGTGAGCTAAGGTAATAAACTTTTTATTCCATTCGTAAAGCCGTTTATTTACAAAATTGTACACGATCCCGAATCGATAGGTAAAGGATCTGAATCCAGGAGTGGTTGCAGTCTGAATCATGAAGGCTAATCACCAAATATAGTAAAGTTAATTACTATTATCTTGTAAGGCTTTTAATTTTTCGCGCTTTTCTTTGTGCATGAGACGCATTTTGCTCTTTATTTCATTTAGATATTTTCCATGAAGGGGATAGATTCGAAATATCAATAAGCTGCCTAACATGATAAGCCCTGGAATAATCCCTATGGCTAGCCTAAAGCCCAATGCCTCATTAGAAAACATTACCAGCATAAAAGCAATAAATACACCGCCAAGCGATTGAGCTGGCTTGGTAATAAAGGCATTGACACCGAAGATGGCAGCCTCCCGGCGTGTTCCTGTTTTTGTTTCATCTTCATCAGCCACCGCACCATAGGCGGTATTAATTAACGCCATGATTCCAAATAATCCCAATCCAAACAAGAAAAATCCTGAAGTAGCGAATAAACCAGGTAGGATTCCGACTAGGAGTAAGCCACAGCCTACAAAAAGCAGGGAGCGGAGTAATGCGGGCTTTAATCCCTTCGTTTTATTGATCTTCAAAGTATACCATATACCAATAAATAGTCCTGAGAGAAGAAAGGCCCCCATTAGAATTAAAACATCAGTTGAATCATAGCCAACAAAAACAGCGGTAATAAAGAAGAATATTTCACCAAAAATTACTGCTTGAACGAATTGAATCCAGAAATTTACAAATGCAGTTGTGAGGAAGGATTTATTTTTAATTGTATGCTTCACGGAAGCTCTTAGCCCCAAGGGCGTATCAATATGTGAAAATTCTAATCGCTCCTTGACAGTATAGGAAGTGATCAACATTGTTATGAGAATAATAACTGCTAGAATAATGGTGAATATAACGAATTCAAATCGCCCTAGGTTCTCAAAAATGTATAATGGGACAAATAGGGAAATGACCACTCCAATAATCCCAAATAACATGATAAAGACTTGTATATTGGCGCGTTCTTTTTGATCCATACTTAATTCTTGCCCTAAGGCAGAGTACGCCATATTTGTTGAGGTGTAGAAGATATCAAAGAGCACTAAAAATATAACCATCCATATCAAAACTCCAATTTCA
Organism: Candidatus Helarchaeota archaeon; assembly: GCA_016840125.1. Next base: position 7,998 of record JAEOSY010000349.1, read on the forward strand.
GTAATTTCACCAATCGAGGGACTTAACCACACAAAAATAAAAGCGACTGCCAGAAACGGGGCAAGTAATCGCAAGTAGGGGATGCGTCGTCCGGTGCTGGTCTTGGTTTTATCAGATAGCCACCCAAAAAGTATTCCATTAATCGCATTCAAAATAGTGTAGAAGATAAAAGCCTGAAGTACGATGATTTCAGGGAGTTTTAACACAGTATGATAATAAAATATAGTCGAATTCAAGACAATTGCAAACGCGATGTATGATCCAAAAGAGCCAAGCCCATAATAGAGTTTGGTTCTTACAGAAATTTTATCCTCAAACGAAAGATTATTTTGTTGATTCATTTAATTCAAATAGAGATCTTCTAGTAAAAAAACTATTTTATAGGGTAGATTTCAAATTAAGTCCAAAGGACTGATTGAGCTTGGTGGTGACATATGGAAAGAAGTGAATGTTATGAGAATTATCCCTCATCAATTCCGATAGTTTCTTATGCACAAACAATTGCTATCTACGTTATTGGAGCGTTGGTTATAGCAGGATTTGGAATATGGTGGGCGTTATTTTATACAGGTTTTTGTGTTTTTCTTGAAATTACGGTGTTACTACGAAGTTGCGTCCATTGCTATTATCATGGGAAAGTTTGCGCCTTTGGAAGAGGGAAGATTTGTGCGATATTTTTTAAAAAAGGAGATCCTCAAAAATTTGCCGAGAAGGATATTTCATGGTATCATCTCTTACCAGATTTCCTTGTGATTATCATTCCACTTGTGGCTGGAATTGTGCTCTTAATAATAAATTTCACGCTACTAGTGTTAATTTTGATATTAGCGCAGTTCATTCTTTTCTTTGCGGGCGCTGCCATTATAAGGGGGCAGCTGGCTTGTAAACACTGTAAACAGCGCGAATTAGGGTGTCCAGCGGCTAAGGCGTTTTTTAAAGAAGAGTAGAGTAGGGATTTAGAATGTACGATGTGGTAATTTCAGGCGCCGGTCCAGCCGGTGCGATGGCAGCACAGGTCCTAGCAAAAGCAGGGGTCAAGGTAATTATATTTGATAAAGCTAAATTGCCTTGGCGAAAACCTTGTGGTGGTGGAGTTCCCGAACATATCTTTTCTGAAGGTTTATTAGATTATAAAGAGTTAAAGCGGAAAAATATCATAGATAAAGATACGAAGAATTTATTTTTACGGGCGCCCAATGGGAAGGAATTACTTATTGATACCCCCGGGGAGACAGTTGTTGATAGAAAGGTCTTCGACCAATTTCTACGAGATAAAGCGGTTGAGGCTGGCGCAGAAATACAAGACCAGACTTCAGTTAGAGATTTGACGAGAAACCAGGACGATTTTATAAATGGAGTGTTAATAAAGGCTCCAGATGGAAAGAAAGAAGTTCCAACAAACATAGTCATTGTAGCAGATGGGGTTGGATCAAAGTTAGTAGTGAAAGGAGGATTAAGAAAGAAGTGGGAGGCATCAGACTATGCCATTTGTGCAGTAGCGATCATTGAGGGGTATGTAGAATCTGAGCCCCTTTCAAACTCGATGCAAATCTATATAGATGACAATGTGGCCCCCAACAGTTATGCCTGGCTCTTCCCGATGAACAATAATCGAGCAAACATTGGAATTGGTATTTGGAAAAAGAGTGAAAGACGCCCTATGGAACTCTTGAGAAAGCTGGTGGGACAGCCCTTCTTTAGGAAAAAGCTGGATACATCGAAGTTCGGCTACTTTTGGAAAAGTAGTTATCCAATTCCTATCCAAGGAGTGAAGGGGAGAACTTATGGAAATGGAATCATGGGCGTTGGGGATTCCATGGGATTTGTTGCACCGATAATTGGGGAGGGGATTTTTTCTGCACTTTTGACTGGAAAAATAGCAGCAGAAACTGCAATTGAAGCTCTGGAACTGGGGGATTATTCAAAAAGCTTCTTAAAGAAGTATCAGAGGACTTGGGCAAAATATGGTCTGAAGGAAGGTTATAATTTTCAACGGACGATGCGGGATGCAATCGTTGATAATATTAATGACAATTTTAATAGTCTAATCGATTGGGCTTATGAAGATGAGATGAATAAGACTCTACTTGGAGAGATGTTTGTAAGTGGAACGAGTTTAGCAGGTAATATCCAACCTGAACTCATCTCTAAAATTACAAGTGAACTTTTGCCTAAGTTGAAACAAATTAATAGATGAAAATTTATTTTGGGCGATATTCGAGAACGCGGTAAACACTTTCGAATCCCATTTTCCTGAAATACTCCAGCATTTTCACGTGATCTTCTTCAAGATCCAGCCGGATGACCTCAGCGCCCATCTCTTCTAAATGTTCGATTGACTTAGCTACAAGTTCCTTCCCAACACCTTTATCGCGATATTCCTTATCAGTAACTATGGCCGTGATATGCCCTTCGGAATTCCCAATTGGATTAATGAGAATTTCTGCGACAATGATCCCGAAAATTTTTTCCTTCTCAGCATCTTCAGCAACGAGAATACCTTCTTTTTGCAAACGATCCGTGAGTCTTCGCTTGATACCCCACTCAAATCGTTTCTCATTGAATGGTTGATTGTAATGCTCATATAACTGAATCATCAAGGTTCGGACAGTAGCTAAATCCTCAATTTCCGCATGCCTAATTTTTATTTCCAATAAACTCGCCTCTTTTCTATCATCCTAAATAATATTTCCGTAGAATTATCTTACGCAATCTTTCATTAAAAAGCTTTTTTCTATAATCTTTTCATGTTAAAATATAGAGTGATCAAATCCAAATAGCATGGAAACTTATTCGAAATTGAGGAATAATTTATAGAATTTCTTCAAATGAATAAGTATTTGGAGAATCTGGCTCTAAATGTGTGAAAATTTTGTGTGTAAAATTCTGAAACGAGGAAATTCACAACTATTACCAGAAGTTTGTTTTGAATTAGAGAATTGTGAGATTTGTCCTTATATTTATGTTTGCAAATACTGTATAAGCTATCATTCATGTGAAAAAACAGAGAATAAGTAAATAAAATACGTCTCGATATAATTAATCTTGTATTTCTAAATGGATGATGTTGTTTTTTTCCATTTTATCGATGATCTCCTCAAGTTCATCACGTGGCATACTGGTGGTGGTTTGAATATCATCAATTGTATTTTGCCCAGTACAATGTTTGCTTATTTCAAATTCCTTTTTATTGACAACACCCAATTGCACAGCCATGGCAGGAATTTGTTTCGTTAAAACAGGTATAAAGATAGGGTTGCCGATATAAGTGATTTTTATCCAGTCTTTTTTCTTATATTTGTCTAAAATAACCCATAAATCCGTTTTACTGATATTTTCTTCTTTCATGATGTCAGAAATGGAGTTTTTACCATCGCAGTAGTTTAAAATGACTACCTCTTTTAGAGGAAACTTTGCCTTCTTCCCAATTTTTTTTAATAGGACTGGAACGACTTGCGCCTTTGGTGCTGCAGGTTCTGCTGCAGGAACTGCTTCCATAACGGCAGGTTCCGTGGTTGCCGTGAGCGGCGTTGTGGGTAAGTCAGGAGGTTCTTCAGGTATGAGTTCATCGATTTTTGACTGATAATTCATCATTCTGGCTTTGAAAACGAGAAGTTGACCTATCAAACCTTTCTTTATGTAAATAACTATGAGTGCTTTCCTACTAATTTTGAAAAAAGCAAGATTTGTTCCGCTGATCGGCATCGAATGGTCGCCGATCTCAAGTAATTGCCAGTTAGATTTAACAAATTTTGTAATAAAATCGTTATATTTGTCAAATTCGGATTCGGTATACTTAAACTCACCGTTAAAATTTACAATTGCGACATATGGGCGTGTCGATAAAATAGGTCCCAATTCGCTAATAATTTTTGTGACTACAGGGTAGAAAGCATCTTGAGCACTCACTAAGCCGCCATCCATTAAAATCTTAAAAAGGTTCGTCCCTAAAAATCATGTTCGCTTTTTTTGAATATAGTGTAACTCATCATTTTTATTTATTATTGATTAGGTTTGATCAGTTTCGAGTTCTATTTTATCAGTTGGGAAAGAAGGAGATTTGATAATAGCTAATTTTGTTACCTTGTTTGATTGATTATGGAGCGCATGAATTTGTTTGGGGGGAAGAAATACAACAAATCCCGCTTTTAACTTATGGGATTTTGCATCTTCCAAAATAAGGGTAATCTCACCATCAATAGAATAAATTATTTCTTCTACAACTTCATGATAGTGTGGCTTTGATTTCTGATCGGGTTGGAAAAAGGCTATACCAAAATCAATTTTGCTCGGCGAATTCCATGGACCAATTAACCAGCGGCTTAAATGCTTTTTCTTTTGAATTTTTGATTCATCTACGATAATCAAATTGGACACCTGAAAAAAGGTAAGGAAATGCTTTTAATAAAGTTTTAATTTGACGCTTTTCTCATAGACTATTTGTGGAATAGGCATACTTCTACTTCTGAAGAAACGCGAGTAGATTTCGTTTATTTCAATAAAAAGCGACGAGAAAGAAGATTATGGCAGATCCAGACCTAGATAAGGATGAGATCAAAGAGCGAGAACGTAGATATCAGCTCAAAAAGGAACTTCATAAAGAACTTGAACAGCGATTAGCAGAGGAACGGAAAAAATGGGAAAAACATTTTACAATAGATTTATCTAACTCAACCTTTTTAACTTTGAGAGATGAAAGCGGAGATCAGAAGGATTTTATCTTAGTCTCAGTTCCTAAACAGCATGGAGTGCTTGGAAAGCAAATGAAAGTTGATTTAAAGTATTTGGTGAAGCTTGCAAAGGAAAAAAACTTGAAATTTACACCTTGGATTTTTCAAATCAATAAGGGTACTAAGCAGTTCTTTCCGTTTTCCCCAAATCAGGATTACGTAACAGCATCCCCTACGTTTCTACTTGCTCAAAACACCGACTATGTGAAAGATCAAATTGACCCCTATAACGTCAAGCTCGCAGGCTTTCTCTTTATTAATTATCCAAAATATGGGAATTTTTTGGAGGCCGTATCCGGGAGTGTGGTAGGGAATTTGGCAGTAATTGAAAAGATCATGAAGCGCAATAATGAGTCATACTCCCGAGAAAACCATTTATTGAATTGGCTCTATTTCTTTTTAAGTAAAGATAGTGATAAACGTAAAATTACAATTCAAATATTTAACATGCATGAAAAGTGGCTTGACTCCTTTTCGAAACACCTGAATAAAGTCAAAACATCGTTTAGATAAAGAAAAATTAGTTTCCATCGGAAGAATAGCTGAGTTAGTTACTTTTTTTGTTTTTCTATTTAAATTAGACAGTTTCATTTAAAATAAGTATAATAAGCGATTGTTAATATGATTGGATAACTTGAAAGAAAGAAGGAAAAAATGCAATTTTTTGAACCTATTAAAACTAATGGGACAGCAGCATGGCAGGATTTAATTATAAAGTTCTAGGTCTCAAATGTGGTTTAGAGATCCATCAAGAATTACAGACGCCAAGAAAGCTTTTTTGTTTCTGTCCGCCTATATTGCAGACGGGCGAGCCAGACTTTTATATTCATAGGAGTTTCAGACCAGTTTTAGGGGAGATGGGGAAGTTTGACGAAGCAATGCTTGTGGAGTACGAGAAACAGCTGAATATAGTTTACGAGGGATATGATGAAGTTTGCTGTACATACGAAATGGATGAAACGCCTCCTTTCCAAATTAATAACGAAGCCCTGAAAATAGGAACTACATTGGGGCTATTACTAAACTTAAACCTTTATAATGAATTACATGTTTGTCGTAAAAACTATTTAGATGGGTCAGTCACTTGTGGGTTTCAAAGAACCCTTTTGATTGGTTCTGATGGATATCTTGAAGTTGATGATAAGAAGATCGGTATTACAACAATTGCGATAGAGGAAGATGCTGCTCGGAAGATCAAAGAGAATGGGAAAACCATTACTTATCGACTTGACCGTTTAGGTATCCCTCTTATTGAGATAGTTACTGATCCGGATATAACCAACCCAGATGAATGTATGGCGGTTGCTTATCGCTTAGGGCAGCTATTACGTTCAACGGGCTTTATGAAAAGAGGCCTAGGGACGATCCGTCAGGATGTGAATGTGAGCATTGAAGGAGGTGCACGTGTAGAAATAAAAGGTGTACAAAAATTAGAGTGGATTCCACAGCTCATAGAAACTGAGGTTCGTCGACAATTAAATTTATTGAAGATTAGGAATGAATTGATTGTCAGAAATTTTACGGTGGATGATCTCTCTTATGAATGTGTTGATGTAACGAAGATTTTCAAAAAAACAACCTTGGACTTTATGAAAGAAGCTATAAAATCTGGCGAAAAGGTATTCGCGGTAAAAATTCCTAAAATTGAGGGCATACTTAGGACAGAAATACTTCCAGCGAAAGGGAGTGAATCAGGAGTAAGGTTTGGGAAAGAAGTTGCCCAGAAAGTAAATATTATAACCGGCTTGAAAGGAATTATTCATTCCGATGAAGATATGGAAACATATACGTTTAAAAAATCTGAAATTACAGCATTAAAAAAGGTTCTAAATATTAAAGAACCTGAAAAGAAGAAGGAGAAGAAAAAGGAGGAAGGGGAGAAATCTGATGCTAATGCCGAAAACGAAAAGGCAGGCGACGCTTTTATTATGGTAGTAGCGAGTGAGGAAAAGGCAAAAAAAGCCCTAAAAATCGCGATCGATAGGATTAGAATGGCGATTGGAGGAGTTCCAAATGAAACTCGAAAAGCACTTGAAAATTATAATACGATTTTCATTCGGGAGATGCATGGTGGCGCTCGACTCTACCCTGATACGGATTCAATGCCAATAAGCCTTAGTAAAAATTATTTTAAGGAACTCAGTAAAGGATTACCCGAGTATCCCTGGGTCATGGCAGAGAGGATAAGAGAAAAGTATGAAGTCGATGATGTACTCACTGAAAATATAATATTACATGGATTCGGTCCATTTTTTGAGGAGATCGTTAGCAAATTCAAAGTATCACCAACACTTGTTGCTACTACTCTTCTAGAGACTCTGAAATCGATAAGGAGAGATGGTTTAGATAGTGACAGTATTAAGAATTCACATTTACGGGACTTATTTGAGTTCATCCATAAAGGAGAAATTGCCAAAGAAGCAATTGAGGATGTTTTAAGAACAATAGCAGAAACGCCGTCTATATCTGTTGCGGACGCTAAGGGTAAGTTGGAGTTAGAGGCGGTTAGTCTAGTTGAACTAGACAAAACTATAAAAGAGATTATTGCTAAAAATGAGGTTTTAATCAAAGAAAAAGGAGACCGCGCGTTAAAGCCGCTGATGGGTGAAGTAATGAAAATAATGCGCGGAAAAATCGATGGAAAAGTAGTTCATGATAAATTACAAGAAGCATTTGTAAGATATTCGCCCAAAGAAACTGCAACACAAGCCAGCGCTAGGCAAATTAACAGATTAATCAAAGATTTACTCTCAGAAGATGAAAATATTTTAAAAGAGAAAGGTAAAGATGCCCTTGACCTACTTTTTATTAAAATTAAGAAGCGATTGAAGGGTACTTTCGATGAGGAGAAGGTTAAAGAAAAATTGAAGAATAGTATCGAAGAATCCCTTGGATAAAGGTGATAACGTGAATAATAACGAGAGTAAAGTGGAGAAAGAGGCAGCGGAGGATCTTCTCAAAGGGTACAAAGGATATGTGCGTAAAAAACTTGAGGCAGCAGGAGCCAAAGTTTGGGACGTTGTTGAAGTTTTAAAAAATAAGAGGGTCACTCGAGGGATCATACTTCCGCGTAGTGAATTCGAGGAAGATACGCGACATATAAATTTGAAATTGAAAAGTGGATATAACGTTGGAATAGAATTAACTGACTCAGTAAAAATAGATATTTATGGTTATGAAGCCGGAGAGTATGGTCTTCCAGAAAAAGAAATTGCTTTCGTTGAAGATTTACCCACAATAGCACTAATAGGTACGGGAGGTACCATCGCCTCGCGATTAAATTATCGAACAGGGGCAGTTCTTCCTGCATTTACTCCAGGGGAATTATTGACTGCAGTCCCGGAGCTAGCAAACATTTGTAATTTAAAGCCTGAGGTCGCCTTTAATCTTCTGTCGGAGGATATGAATTCCGAATATTGGATTGAATTAGCAAAAAATATTTCAAGTAAAATTAACGATGAGCAAGTTGATGGGGTGGTTGTAGCTCACGGTACAGATACCATGTGTTTTACGGGAACTGCTCTGTCTTTTCTTTTACAAAATTCTCCAGTACCCATCATTTTAGTGGGGAGCCAGAGAAGTTCCGATCGACCTTCAAGTGATTCTGCAACTAATTTAATCAACGCTGTGTCCTGTGCGGCCCAAGCAGATCTCGCAGAGGTGCTTATTTGCATGATGGGGACCACTGATCACCAGTATGATCTACTCCATCGCCCGGCTCTCGCACGTAAAATGCACTCCTCTAGGAGAGATGCATTTAAGTCAATCGGCACTCGCCCTTTTGGGAAAGTACAAGAGGGTAATACAACAATTATTGAGAAATCGTATCGCAAGCGCGATAAAACTCGGGAACTACTCGTGGATTTGAAAATGGATCCAAAAGTCGCACTTATCTATCATTACCCAGGGATTCAACCAGAATTAATCGAGAACTTAATTGATAAAAAATATAGTGGAATTGTGATAGCTGGAACAGGTTTAGGGCACATTAGCGGAAATTTACTCGCCCCTTTAAAACGTGCCATCGAAGAAAAAGTTGCGGTTGTTATGACCGTTCAAACTTTGTGGGGATTCACAGGGATGCGAGTCTACGAACGAGGGCGAGAAGAACTTATGCTCGGAATTATCCCGGGGCACAGTATGTTGCCAGAAACAGCTTACGTTAAACTTTGTTGGGTTCTTGGTCATACGCACAATCTCGAAGAGGTTTCACAGCAGATGCAAACAAATATTGCGGGAGAACTAATTGATCGGGAAACAACAAAAGGGTATCTTATTTTTCAAGGAGTGGAGGAATTAGCGGAAAAACCAACTGAATCCCCTGATTAAACGTTATGCACATTTTAATTTTTTTCAAAAACTTTCAGGCAACTCCCTCTATGTAAAAACTATTCGTTTGATCGACATCTCCGTCCATTAAAGGTGATAAATCGTCGTCTAAAGGCTTAAATAGCACTATAATCACAAATAATACTTATGAAAGGCAGTGAGAGTTCAGAGAAAGTTTCCTTTGTCGAAGCAATTTATAAGCATCAAAAACAACTAGAAAAACACCATTTTTTGAGTGATTTTAGGGGGCTCAATCAGGTGCTGGGCAATGGATTTGAATCGAGTATGTTTTATTTACTTTATGGTTCAACTCATGCTACAAATTCCATCTTGCTTTCAATGGCAGTTGCTGCACAATTACCTATCGCAAAAGGTGGGTTGAATGCCTCGGTCATTTTTATTGATAATGATAATATTTTCAATCCCTACACCCTAATTAGACTGGCACATTCCGTAAAACTGGACCCAAACACGGTACTTGCACGAATATTTGTAGCTCGCGCGTTCATTTGGAATCATCTAGGAGAGATTGTGGAGAATTTAGAAACTCTTCTTGACGAAGAAAAAGCGCTAGTTATCCTGATTTCAGGTCTCACTACTCAATTTGAGGGAGATTTCGAGCGAAAAAAACATCAAATGCTTATGAAAATCGCAAATAAACTCAGAAATATTGCAATCGATAATGAAATCATCGTTGCGGCCTCTACGAAGTTAGCTCAAGGTTCAGCACATAAACCCACAGGGGGAAAGATCATTTCTCATGCCCCTCACGTGCTGGTTCGTATTCTTCAACAAGGGGAACGGATTACGTTTAATTTAGTGAAGCATCCATCCCGCCCTGCACGGCAAACGGTGCAATGGCTCTCTCGCCCTAAAAGAGCTCCTCACACCGTATCCTTAGATCAATTTCTGAAGTGATCTACAAGGTAGTGATTCAATGGGACGTACTGTACCGAGTTTTCGTATGGCACTCGAGCACGAAATTGCACTCTGGCATCCATTTCGAAAAGCGCTGCGCCCGAAAGATCGGGCGGTTTTCGATAGCCTCATGGATAAAGCAAGAAATCATAGTGATGCAGGAATGTTTGTTAATAGACCGATTATTTTGGACAGTGTTTTTATGGCAACAATTCTTGAACAGCAGAAAGAAATCAAACAACTCCAAAAACAAATAGATTATCTGAAAAAAGAGGTAAAAGAGAGGAGATCCGGATGATAAAAAATCCTCGAAAGTTCTGGTTTTTAAGACGAAAAGTTCAAGAGGAGAAATCGGTCAAAAAGAGAAGAGAAAAGTTACTAGTTTCTAAAAATATATCTACATGATTGTTTTTCAGCTGCGTAGCTCATATGATTTTTTAAAGATCAATACATTGGAATGACGCAATTTAAGTGGAAATTGCAGAAAGGTTTAATTTGTCTATAACTTTGTTTTTATTAAGCAGAATTGAGAGATGTGAAAAAATGCCTGAGAAACTTGTGATAGCTGTAGCTGGGAAAGGTGGCGTGGGCAAGACGACGTTTTCCGCGTTATTACTGAAAGTATTAACGAAAACGGGTAAGGATATTTTAATGATGGATTGTGACCCTGATGCAAATATCCCGGATGTACTTGGGATTCCAGTTATGAGAAAGGAAACCGTCGGAGGACAGGCAGCAAAATTAAAGGAGAATATTGCTAAAGGTAAGATTCCACCCCAAATGACAAAAGATCGCATATTAGAACAGGATATTTTTGAAGTATTACAAGAACTTGATGATTTCGATCTGCTAACGATGGGGTGTAGTGAGGGACCAGGTTGTTACTGTTTTGCGAACCAGCTCGCAACTACGATTCTTGATAAGCTCTCAAAAAATTATGATATTACTCTGATGGATATGGAAGCAGGATTGGAGCATTTAAGTAGGAGAACGACACGAGATGTTGATATTTTAATCATGGTTTCAGATGCCTCAAAGATGGGATTATCGACGGTGAAGCGAATTAAAGAGCTCTCCACGGAGGTTGGACTGAAGTTTAAGAAGATGTACATCGTTGGAAATAAATTTACTCCTGAATTAAAGGAACATCTAGAAAAAGTTGGTAAGGAAATTGACGTTGAAATTCTAGGGGTAATTCCACCAAGCGATGAAATTGCAAAATATAATTTAGAGGGCCGCTCCCTCTTTGATCTACCAGATGATACTCCCGCTGTCAAAGCAGTAAAGGCAATGGCAACGAAATTGAGTTTGGCTGCTTAATCTAGTTGAATATCTTTTGGTTTGATTATTTCTCCACAATTTGAGCATTCAGGTTCGTATCCTTTTCTCAAAACGTTCATGATCCTTTCGGAGATAGTTTTATTACAATAGGGACAATGTTGTTTTAATCCCAGTTTTTTATCGGTGAAAATGTCTGATTCGGCTGTTAAAGGCTCTTCTTCAGGGGGTATATCGATTGTTTCAGTCTCAATTACCATGCTACTTGCGATATCTTGGAAAAATTTGTCATCCTCATCTTGTTCAGTTTTTTGCGCGTTCTTAAGAGCATCCGTAGAGATAGTTTGTAATTGTTTTGGTAATTGCTTAATTTTTGGATAAAGGGTGTGGGAGATTAAGGTTGACTCATTCTGCAATTTATTACGAATTTCATATTGTTTTTGAAGAGATGATTGCATTTTAGTATTAATTTCAGCTAGCATTGTTCGTTGCTTTTTTATAGTTTCGGGAAGAACAAATTTTGCAGCTTTATCTAGCGCTTTAATAATATTTTCTTTTTGTTTTTCCATTTTACCATTTATCTTATCTATTTTTGCTATTTCCTTCAAAGTCTCTTGAATTTGATTTTCCGAATTTTTCAAAAATTGAATATTTTTCGCCATTAAATCTTGTAACTCTTGAGTTTTAGTTATTATAGTTAAAGAATCTATTTTTTCATCTTTCAAAACACTCTCACTCATTTCTTGATAGCTTTTTTCGAGATTTGAAACGGTAGAAGCTAAAGATTGGTTTTGGGTTAAAATTTCAGTGGAATGTTTTTCAGAATATGAAATTATATTAGTTACGTTGCTTAGTTCTTCATTTAAACGCAAATTTTCTTTTGCTAGAGCGTCCTCAAGGCGTTTCGAATCCTTTATCTTTTTGGAGAATTGATTGAGTAACTTTTCAGTCTTTTGTTCCTCCGCCATCATCTGTTCTATATCTTCAATCATCAAAGTAACGATAACCTGATTTAATTCGGAAAGTTCTTTTTCAACGTCTTCTAGATTAGTCATTGCTTCATTGAAGCTATTTTTAAGATTTTGTAGTTCGTCTTTTTCATTAGTAAGTTCTGTCTCAGTCACTTTAACTAAAAATTTATCAATGGTAGAGAGCTTGCTGAAAGTTTTCCCGAGATCCTCTTTCAGTTTTTTAGAATCTTTCTGCAAGGAAGTTATGTCCTTCTTGATTTTAACAGCGGTTTGATCAACATTGTCTATCTCCAGAATTATGCGTGGTATTTCCTTTTCAACGATTAGTAGTTCATCTGCTAGAGCTTTCCTTGGTGAAAGAATACGTTGTGAGAGATTCTTTAACTCTGTTAATACGGAGGAGTGAGTTTGCTTAATCTGTCTTTGGGTTTTATTTTTTAATTTATTAAGATCAGCAACAGTGGAGTTAAGCTCCCATAAAGTGTCAGGAAGTGGTTTTAATAGATTTTGGGATTCAGAGAGGAGTTTTTGAAGAGTTTTCAATTCATTTTCTGGAAGCGGTGGGGATATAGTTGGTATTTCCTCAATTTCAGTCAAAATTTCTTCTATCTGTGCTTCTTCCGCCGCTGTTGGTTTTGCTTTTAGTTCATCTGTGAAGAGGGGCATGGATTCTTCAGTATGCAATTCAGCTTCTTTTATGACTTCATCAATAAGAGAGGATGTTTCTGGAGTAGGTTCTGGCATTTTTATGGCGTCTTCTAGTAGGGATAAGGCTTCTTCGCTTAAGGCAGCTTCTTTAGTAATCTCTAGGGGTATATCTAGAGCTTCTCTGTGGGAAATTACATCCATTTCAGACGGAATATCCTCAGTCATTAAATCATGTGCTTTAGTAAGTTGTTCAAAGGGAGTTAACTCCGCCTCTTCTTCAGTCAATAGATCAGCACTGGTTGTAATTGCAGGTTCAATCGTCTCAGAAATTTCCTGTGACTTTTTTCTCACTTCGTCTAGTAGAGTAGGTTGTACTGGTTCGTCAAGAATATGCTCAGGTTCAGGAGGACGTTCTATAATTTCTTCGGAAGCTATTTTAGGTGTTTTAGTGATTATAACTTCTTCTTCAGGGAGCTCCGTGGGTTGGATTATAGCTGAGTATTCCCTCGCTTTACCTAAGAATTGGTTTTTGGCGTTCATATCTCCAAGCGACGCCGCTAAACTGGCAGCCTCGTGATAATATTCAATGGCTTTGTCTAATTGACCGGCAGTTACAGCTTTTAAAGCTTTATTCTTAGCGCTGATCAAATCTACTTTTAACCTGTCAAATTCTGTTGTTGCTAGCGCTTTAGCTACATCCCGGGGCTTTTTCTCCGCAATAAACGGGACGATAACTTTTTTGTCCATCAAAGTTTGGATTGTGCTAAAAATCATCATCTCATCAACGAGCGTTTCACTCTTAGCGCGGGCATATAATTGTGATAAATAGAAATATCCATGACCCTCCATGAGACCTGTTGCCATGAGGGCCAGTGTTTCATTAAATCCAGACACTTTTGAAATCTTGGAAATGGTGTATGGTGCAATGAGAGAAGATCCAAATTGAATATCAAGTAGAGCATCAACTCCCTGCAAGCCATCCACAGGACCAGCTGCGGATGAAAGTAAGGAATAATTCTGTAATTCGAAAAATTGCACAAAGCGGACCAGTGATCGAATTAATTTATCCGAGGGGCGGTCGCCGACTGTCACTGCAGCCCGAATGAAGTCCCCATCATCAATTAAAATAGTAAAATTCTCGAATCGAATCAGATCACAGAAGGCATCATGGCGTTGGTCTCCTTTTCCATAGTTAGAAATCACGGTACATAAAATCTTCTCCATCGACTCATCGATCCCTTCCGGAGAATATGTTTTCAAGAGAATACAATCTCCACTGGTCTTCAATAAAACAAATAGGTTTTGAATTCCAACGACATCTTTGAAGGATGTGAATAAATAGTTAATGCTCTGTGATTTTTGTACCTGTTTAGGGGCTATGACCTTACGCTGAATGATTAAAACTGCCGTTATCCCAGCAACAGCAGCTATAATAATATAAATCACGAAACTAAAATCGAATGGCGTGTTAACCGTCATGGTATATTGACTAGAAATAGCGCCATTGAAGGATTTGGCATCATAATAGGCTTCAGTTCCAATATAATATGCGAATATTTCCACACGAACAATATCATCGATACTGGGAACATAGTCATTCAAGTAAAAACTTACTTCTGTGACAGCCTGTGTATTTGCCAAGTCGAATCTTTCGAAACTAAAAGAAGTGTTTGAGCTGTAATAAACAGTGAAATTGAAATTCACTCTCTTTCCATTAAAATCTGATGAAGCTAATCCAGTTGTGTTGAATTTTGCGCTGATTGTGAGCAGCTGGTTTGATGCAAAGACAGAAGGATAATTAGTGATGCGTAATGTTACATTATATTTTGGAAGAACTGTGAGGTTGAAATTATACCAACGTTCTTTACAATCTGTGGCATTGCATAAGATGTAGATCTCATAATCGCCCGGTGCAAAGTTACCTGATGCATTTGAAAGGTGTAAACCTATTTCTTCAAAAATACCCGATGCATTGATATTTATTACATCTGATTTAATAACATCAGCTGGATTTTGTGGATCACCGTTAAAGGGAACAATGAAATATTCTACTGTAGCCCAGTAGATAGGGCCATTCCAAGACGAATACTCATAGTACATCGTTGAATTATATTCAACCTTAAATGAAATATCTAGATTTTCCCACTCTTGATACGTGGTGGAAATGTTAGGTTGTTCGAATAGCTTTGAAACGCGGATTAGAGGCTCCAAGGGGTCAATTGTATAATTCACCCACAG
>JAEOSY010000350.1 GCA_016840125.1 Candidatus Helarchaeota archaeon
GCTTTACGCATGTTGTTAGGAGCGCTTCATTACTGCGCTACGGAGTTAATGAAGGTCGATTCCGACTACAAAGCGAAAATGGAAAAAATTAATGCGAGTACGCAATGGAAATCAGAACCTGATGGGCCAAATACTTACACGATCATTAAAGATGGCAAGATCGAATTTAATGATGATGGAATCTTTGATAATCCCACCTATACCATGACCAATAACGACCTGAACCAGGCATTAGAGATTTTCAAAGGGCGGTACCCCATCTCGGAGGCAATCAAAAAGGGTGACGTAGCTGTCACTGGTGACAAGGACGAATTAATAAAATTGACATTTTATCTGGAGGCATTTATTCCCTTATTGGGACCATTAACAGGGGTGTAAAGTATGGATCTACAAGAAACTATGCAAGTTAAAGCACTCTTCTATTTCATGGGTCGGGGACTTGAAGTGATCTCCCGGACGAACGAGGATTTCATCGAAGAATTCGAGGACTTGGATGGCATTTTTCAATGGACTGTCGGAGATGTTTCCTGTTATCTTGTCGCTGATGAGGGAAAGTTCAAAGTTCATCTAGATGAGAAGGCTGACGAACCTATCGTAGAATTTGTCGTTGAAGATTTCAATATCGCTGTGCAAATTCTGAAAGGCGACCTAGATGGTACCTCCGCCTATATGGCAGGTGATCTCAACATTGTTGGTGATATTCAGATGGGTATGAAGTTCTCCCAGGTTGCAGAATGGCTCACCGAAATGTTAGCTGATCTCTTATCTTAATCCATCTTTTTTTTTCTATTCGCTAGCCTAAATTAAGTTGGTAAATAATATTCTGATTATTTGGGTTCTCATTAGCTGCAACATCTTTTTATATTACATAAATAATAAATAAATTCAATAATTTTCTCATAATCGCTGTTTTGGGAGAGAGCAATGTGGTAAAGGCGAATTTGATACTCAAAACTATTAATGTAGGTAGAAAATTTTTTACACTCTTATTAATATTTCATTTATTCGTGTTCGGAGTAATTTTTACGTCGCTGTATAGGACAAGTCCGCAAATAAGCTCACCCCAGCATGACGGGATCCCAACAGATTACCCCCAGCTGAGTTCACTACAAAATGTTACCCAATTTAATTATATCAGAGAGTGGAACCTGACTTGGGGGGGTGCAGATGATGAGTTTGATAGTCGCGTGGCGGTTGATGGTACTGAATCTGTATACCTTGCAGGTACCACCATGAGTTTTGGACCGGCGTCATATAATATTTTCCTTGTACGGTATGCACTAAACGGCACCCAGCTATGGAACCGGACATGGAGCAGTAGTAGTCCTACTCAAGCATATGGGGTGGCGGCCGGTACCAGTGGAGATGTCTATGTTACCGGTACTAGGGGGAGTTCCGGTGCAAAGCTTATACGGTATGCTTCAAACGGCACTTCGTTGTGGAATCGAACATGGAGTGTTTCTAACGCAATGGGAAGAGGGGTGGCGGTCGATGCCACTGGGGCAGTCTATCTTGCCGGATACATCAACACGGGAACTCCAGATGTAATCCTTGTGCGTTATGCCTCAAACGGTACTCAGTTATGGAATAGAACTTGGGATAGCGGATCTAACGACAAGATTTATGATGTAGCAGTTGATTCTAATGGCTCTGCCTACCTAGTAGGTGAAATATACGTTAGTGGCGAGAATAATAATGTGCTCCTCATGCGCTACGCTCCAAACGGCACCAGGCTGTGGAACAGGACTTGGGGTGGGGCGCAAAATGATAGGGGAAACAGTGTGGCAGTCGATGCCAGCGGCTTCGCTTATGTCACGGGTAGAACTGAAAGTTTCGGTGCAGTTGGGGAAGACTTATTGCTCTTAAAATACTCTCCAGATGGAACTCAAGAATGGAACCAAACTTGGGGGAGTGGCGGTGATGATTATGGGAACGGGGTGGCGGTCGACGCCACCGGTATGGTCATCGTTGGTGGCTTGACTGAAAAATCTGGTTTTGTTGGAAATTCTACCATCTTCCAATATGCACCAAATGGCACCCAGCTATGGAATTGGACTTGGAGGGACTACAATTTTGAGGAGCAATGGGATGTAGCGGTGGGAACCAATAATTCCATGTATATAACTGGATATAAGACCAATGAAATAATTTCACCAGGTGATGTGGTCCTCATGAAATTTGGAGATGATCAAGACGGGGACGGGCTGACTGAGTATCAAGAGGGGGTGTTTGGGACGAATTCCACTGATGGAGATACAGATGACGATCTTATCCCAGATGGCTGGGAAGTCTATAACCTTCTTGATCCTACAAATATTTCTGATGCGGGCCTTGATTTTGATTGGGACGGACTCCTCAACCTTGGAGAGTATAACAACGGAACTGATCCAAACGATAATGATACGGAGAATGACAATATGCCCGATGGCTGGGAAGTATTTAATGGCTTGGATCCTCTCCTAGACGATACTACGCTTGACCCCGATGTAGATACTTTATTCAATTTACCAGAATTTCAATACAATTGTGATCCCCAGGATCCAGATACCGATGACGATGGGCTCACGGATGGATCTGAGGTAAACACCTACATAACAATACCTACAGATGATGATACAGACAATGATGGGTTAAGTGATGGACAAGAGGTCAATACACATCAGACAAACCCAAACGTTGCGGATACCGACGGGGATGAGTATTCCGATGGCGAGGAGATTGCCGCAGGGACCGATCCGCTCAATCCTGCGAGCAACCCTCAAACCCAACTCATCACTCGCACGGTCTCCATCAGTTCAGCAATTTTAGCGATTACAGGTGGGTTGCTTAGTATAACCGCATATAAAAAGGATTGGGAGTCCAAGATTAAGAAAGGAGGTATTGTCCTAACCATCGCGGGGATCGTGGTGACCCTTATTACCCTATTTATTTAATCTCATCAATTAACCCTCTTTTCTCTGGAAACCAACGACTCGCCAATCGGTTCGATGATCCAGTAAATGACATATTACTAAAGAGATAATTTTTTTTACCAAAATCTCCCCTTATAGCAAATGTTATATAGAATTTGTTGTTAATAGAGATTTTGAATAGTTGGATCCTCATTGAAGGAAAGGATAAAATGGGCTACGAAGTAAAGGTATTATCGGACCCGTTACCGTATGCTAAAATAGGAACGTTGTTTCAGGACACATATATCAAGCCATTCTATGATACGGGTGCATTAAATTGGTCAAAGGAATATGCGGAGTGGTTCCTTCATTCGTTTTATCAGGATAAGACTTTTTTCTATAGTACTTGGGTTGGAGACGAGCTGGTCGGCACGCTCTTCGGTAACCCCTGTAAATTAATCCTTGATAATACCGTGGAACTGAAAGCCCTTTGTTTAAGTCTTGCCGCAACCCACCCCGAACATCGCAAACAAGGGCTCCAGCAACGGCTGATCCGGGAGTGTATTGAAAAAGCGAAGGCATTAGGATTTGATGTTGTCTATGCGATACCAGAGAAGAAAAAAGGTGGGTCTCTTCTTAAAAAATACTTCGAGTTTACCTGCTTTCAAAAGAAGGATAAACATCGGGTAAAACTGATGGAAGCCTATGGGATCAAAACCTTTAAAGAAAAAAGGGGCTTAAATCCTCTAATTGCAAAATTAGCTAGTATTTATGCAAAAATTCCCGAAGATAAAATCGAGCGGGGAACGATCCGTGAGGGTTCTGATGCGGATATGGATGCGATCCTAGCGATCCTTAATGCGTATCGAAAGTGGTTGCCTATTTCAATGGAATTTTCAAAACAGGAATTGGAATATCACTTCAAAACCTATTTCACGAAGATCAACGACTTGGGACCCCACTTCGGAGCTGAATGGAAGGTTTGGGAGCGTGATAATGAGGTAATCGCAACACTTCTGATACGCTATGAATTCGCCCTCTTCAAGAATGGACCTGCCCCCGTAGCCTTGATCTGGCATTTGGGTTATAAAGAAGGTGTGTCGAATGAGGAAAAGAACGCATTCCTAGCTGAAATGCTTCAACATATCCGAAAGACTTACCCTGAAGTGGCCATTTGCCAAACGACAATGGGGGAAAATGAAATGCAAGTATATAATAACTTGAAATTCGCGGATGACCT
Source organism: Candidatus Helarchaeota archaeon (assembly GCA_016840125.1). The sequence goes on from JAEOSY010000350.1 coordinate 4,132, forward strand.
CACAAATTACGAGTTATGGATGCACCCTCTGACGACGAAGGGTGAAGAAATACATCGCCATCCAAAATATAAGGGGTTCTACATCCCCTACTATAGGTAATGGAAATTTCCTATTTCTACTCTTTTTATTGGTCCGATAACCTTGATTTTGACCATGCATACCTTACTATCATAAAACTTATTAACACGATGATCAGAGAACTGATCAATACGATTTCAGACAAAAATAGAATGAATTTTTTTTTGTGATGAAGATGGTTGATGCAAAAAAATTTGCAGTAAAAATGTTGATGGGGGCAATTGGTTACGCCTCCGGAGAATTGGCAAAAATGGAAGAGAGCTTTAAAGCGAAGCTCGCAGGAATTGATACCGTTATTCAATGGAAAGTTGGAGATATTACCAGCTATACTATGGTTAAAGACCAAACAATAACATCGGTAATGGATGCTGTCCATGATAGTCCTACATACTCAATTTCAATTGATGACCTAGACGTCGCTCTAGAGATGTTCCAAGGCAAAATTGAGATCGAAAAAGCAATCACCGACGGTAAAATTAAAATCGAAGGTGATGCCGCAGCTATCCAACAACAGACATTCATCCTAGAAGACCTAGCAGGGTATTTAGGAGATTTAACTGGAGGCGATTAAATGGGTGATGTGAAAGATGTTTTAGCAACGAAAGTTATGCTTTATATTATGGGCAAAGGCTTAGAAGAGCTTTCCAAAATTGATGAGGAATTCCAAGAGGAAATCGAGGACTTCGAAGCGGTTATCGCTTGGCATGTTGCAGATGATGTTAAAATGTACATGGAATTCGTAGATGGAAAAGTAACTGCTCATTTAGACGCTGAACACGATGAGCCCAGTGTGACCTTTAAGACGGAAGATTACAAAACCGCCCGAGATATTCTCGGCGGCGAAGTCGATGGAACCTCTGCTTATATGAGTGGAGATCTGAAGATGGAAGGCGATATGCAAGCGGGCATGCGCATGGGGCAGCTTGGCGAGTTCCTCTCAGAATATCTCGGCGATATCCGGGGTTAAATACTATTCCTCACTTTTTTTTTAATGATTAAATCGTTACAATAAATTTTTATATTTTCTATCCTTCTACCTCAATCATGCGAGAGGTCTTTAACAAATATCAAGGAATTATTGTAGGGATTATCTTCATAATTGCGGGTATGACGTTTTACCTCATTATGCAGATTTTTGAGCTATGGACCGGGCCTTCCAGTGCTGGGCCAAGAGGATTCTGTGAATATTTTGATCCTGATCTCCTTGTCGGCGAACCTATCAATGCCTGGTCCAACTATTACTATGTCGCTGCGGGAATGATTGTCCTGATTACCTATGACCTGGTACGTTCCGGGAAAATAGAGAATAAAGACCGATTTATACTGAAAAAAGAAAATTTACATTATGTTCTAATCTATGGCTTACTAACTATCTGGATCGGACTTGCGAGCTTCTACATGCACGGGAGTTATGCAACAATTGAGGGGACCTGGATTTCAGCAGGATTTCTCGATGTTCTTTCAATGAATATGTACCTCAGCGGAATAATTATCCTATCGATGGCAAGCCTCTTCGCTATTAAAAAGAGGTATCTCTATCCAATCCTTCTGATTGATATAGTTCTCATGGTAATCTTAATGAGATCTGACCTTAACCTTCCAAGTCTCGGGGGGGGTGGCTTATTCGAATTGCTCTTAATTATCGCAGTTATTAATGAACTTTTCCTTGGGCTTGGATTACATTCATGGGTTTTTAAAAAGATAGGCGCAAGGAAAGTAAGAAGAAATGTTCTTCTACTACCAATTATCATTGGTATATTCCTTCTAGCCTTTTGGCTCTGGCATTTCGGACTGACAAGTGCTGCCTCATGTGACCCCTATTCTTGGTGGCAATGGCACGCGGTTTGGCACTTCCTTACGGCAGGCGCTACTCTGGTCATTGCTTTATATATGCTCACGGAAAAAGAAATCCAATAATTTGAAGGTATATAAATTAAAACGAATAGCTTGTGCCTAACTAGGACGTTAAATTAATGAGCAAGAAAGCGTGGTGGCAAAAACCTGGGTTTGGTATCATGTACCAAATAGAGGCAAGACCCGGTTATTTCTGGAATAGGAATTATGAGAAGTTTAACGCTTCAGTCATGGATGAGAAAGGAAATCTAAAGTTTAATGGCCCATTTTGTAAGATGGAAGAGTGGGTCGCCTTTTCAAAAAGTGTTGGCGTCGATTATCACATCTTTGAAGCGAAGTGGCATGATGGGATTTGCTACTTTGATACCCAGTATACGAATTGGAAAACTCCTGAGGATTATTGTCAGATTTTTGCGGAAGAAAGTCGGAAGCTAGGAATCCCTTTCATGTTTTATTATTCCAATGTATTCGATCATAACCCGCAATTCGATGATATTCAACCCATTCGCACTTGTACGCCCTCTTTTTTTACACTCTCAACGAAAAATAAGGCATTAATTGTAGGTTTTTCTTTTCTTTTCGCCTTCGTGATAAATTTAATTTTTTCTTTTGATCGATTTCTAAGGAAATTTCCAAAAGATGAATCAGCAAAGTGGTTCGATGATTTCCATTTACATCACTTCACGAATAATCCCCGAAAATATCAGATTTATATGTTCAAGCAGTTAAGAGAGATGATAGATAAATATAAACCCGATGGGATGTGGATGGATTGGTACATGATGTCGTTTGATTATTCTGCCCATCAAATAATGGATTTTATGAAGAAAGAATATCCTGATGTGGTTTTAACCTTTAATAGTGCTGGTGCGAATTTTCAGCCGAAATACGCGCATTACACGGCAAGTGAAACCCATGATGTTCGCTCTGCGTGGATAAATGGGAATAAATATCGAAGGAAGAATACTCCATGGGAACAGGTTGGACCTGCTGCTGAAGCCTGGGATAATCCCCTACCACGCGCTGATCCTTATGATGTCGCCCGGATAGCTACGTTCATCATGGCAAGTGGGGGAAAGATGGCGTTTGGGATGCCCGCACAAATGGATGGATCGCTCTACCCTGGCCCAGTTAAGCATTTAGAATTATTTGGCTCCTGGTATAAAAAACGAAGAGAATTGTTTACTGAATCCGTTCCGATGAACTATAAAGGAAAAAAGGTTCCGGGAGTTAAAGTAAAAACGCAATTTCTCAAAAACATTGGATGTATCAATAATAATGATCACCTAATCCATCTTATTCATCAATATAGTGTTCCGCGAACGGATATGGTAATCGAACTATCCCATAAACATTGGAGCAATATTGAACAAATTTTGCTAGAACCCGAATCTCAGGAGTTAGAATATCAAAAGACTATCAATGGAATTACCCTCACCATCCCGAAACAAGAGAACGATCCTGTGGATACGATACTAAGAATCAAAACGAGTGATTGAGAAGAAAAAAGATATATCAGCAGAGTTCTGACATATCGGAACGTACCTAAAAAAAAGATATCCGACTATTATCCATAGGCTGCGCCAATAATTAGTTTCCCTAATACAAACATTTCTAGCATTTGTAAAGCATAGCTGCCAAACAGGGCGGGGAACACCTTTATTATTGTCTTTAGTTCGGGGCCTCCTTGAAGTTGTTGGATAGCTTGCGCACAGAGGGCCGCAATCCAAAAAACGAGCACTAAGTGGCCAATATTGTAAAAGCCCATCACCATACCGTACTGGTTTAAAGGCATCAGAATTCCAATCACAACAAGCGCCAGAAGATGGTAGAACGTAAAAGCTATTAAGAAATAGTAGCCGATTAGTTTGATTTTTTGCTGCTCTTCCTTTAAAAGAAATTTCGAGATCAGATAGTAGAGGAGTTGGAACACCGCTAAATAGGTCATTAGGAGGACTCCCACAGCGGGACCCCCAAGTAAGACCAGCCACGAGAGGGGATCAACAAAGAATTTACTATAGAATAACAATCCCCCGGCAAGCGCGCCATTGACTAGGAGGAGGAGGACATATAACTTCCACGACTTCTTATCCAATTCTGCAACCGTTTGTCCGGGATGCTTAATAACGTTTTTAAACAAGCGTATTGTATCTTTCATTTTCTCTCACCTATAACATATGCGCTAGAAGCAAGTCTGTATGATTCACCATCCACAGTATTAAAAATAAAAGCATAGGCGTGAAAACGAGGAGCATTCGTTTATAAAACGAAAC
>JAEOSY010000351.1 GCA_016840125.1 Candidatus Helarchaeota archaeon
AATTCTCCGTAATTACCCAAAGGCACGCCTTACGGCGGAGTCCAAAGGACTAAATCAACTTTTTAACCGCTGATTAACGCTGATAGACACAGATACAATTGTAAATAGTAAATCGTAAATAGTAAATAATCAATCATAAATCAAAAGGGCCGCCGGGGCGGCGTTTAATGTTTAGGAATCAAGGAATTTCCTGAGTTTATTTACAAGTTTTTCTGAATTTCTTGTCTGACATTCCCATATTACAAGAACTTTCCAGCCATCTTTTCGCAGCTTCCTGAGATTTCTTTTGTCTCTGACAACGTTACCTATATTTCAGTAAAACCAATATTTTGTAAATATTCAAAAGTGCTATTATAAAAGGTTGGTTTGCGAGTAGGATCTTTAGAGTCTCCCCAAGGAACAACGATAACCATACCTTGGCGTGCACGCGTTAAAAGAACACGATAAGCATTCTTTAAATAGATTTTTCGTTCTTTTTTCCTGATATGAGTCCAACGATTTCCGCGAAATGAGAGATGTTTCCAACCTTCATTTGAATACCTAAAATCTGCATCCCATGTTACGCATACCCAGTCGAGTTCTAATCCTTGTATGTGAAATTCTGTAGCAACATCCTCAAGATAATATGATGATCGCACATCATCCTTACCATTTAGAAACCAATGAATCGGATTCATAGGAGATTTTACATCAATTGCGTGAGGTTTTAAGCGTTCTGCTTGTGAAGATACAACAATTCCGTAACGCTCCGAACCTCTAGCTTGCTTCTTTAACCATTCTTTTGCCTTGATAAGGTCTCGTGTAATAACAATTGGATAATTATATATTTTTCCCAAGGTCCTTCGAGCATCTTCAGTATTCAGGTCAAGCAATTGCTTTACTAATAGCGAAACATGTTCAGCGCGAAATGAACGCATTGATACCGCAAGATGTAATTTATCTTCATATATAACATTCGGACGTGAATTCAAATTATTCAATATTTTTCCTGCCCCATACTCACTGTCAGTAAGTCTTGAAGAAAGATAAATATGCCAACCTGAATATGATTTATTAAGTGACTCTATCCATTCACCTATTCCTGCTTCGCCAGTATGTATTTCCTGTCCTCCGCCGACAAGACACACAATGACCGCCCAATCTTGATGACGATCAAGACACGATATCAAGAATTCCGGTTCAGACATATTAAAATTAGGATTTTTCTTTCTTTGTCGCATAAAACCAGATGTCTTTTCAAGATTCCACGCACGTTGTGCTTCATCAAATAACGCAACATGTTCAATAGGAGGTATAGCAAAATCAACAAGACAATCATCACGAAAATGATGGACATTTTGAATGAATGTTTTAACTTCGCTGAAAGCCTCTCCTTTTTTGATCTTGTTTCTACGTTCTCGTTCACGTTGAACTTTATCCCGAACTAATGCTTCTCGCAAAATCTTGACAAGAGGACCATTGCCAGAAAGAAACACACTATATAGGTCATTTGATTTATCAATGTGTGTAGTTGCTATGTTGAGTCCAACTAATGTTTTTCCGGAACCTGGAACACCCGTTACAAAGCAAATGGACTTTTGATTCTTTTCTTTTGATTCTCTAATAATATCTGAGATAATCATAGATGTCTGACTAAGATTAATTGCACTAGCATCACTACGAGAGATATCTTCGACTGAATGTCGATTATATAGCGCCATTGCCGCTTCGATTATTGTTGGAGTGGGACAATAGCGTCCACATTCCCATTGAGAATGATCAATATCATCGCCTTCGACAAATAAAAGGACACTTTTTATTATTTCACATAGGGAATCTATATTACTGTTGATAGGGAAAAGAAGTTTATCATTCTGGGGTGTTGTAGCTACATCAAAATCAACATTTTGCGCTTTTGTGGCAATGAGAATTGGGGCAATAAAACGATTATGGCTTGATTGGTGGAAATTCTTTAAATCTAATGCGTAATCCCATACTTGTTCTATAGCATGTGAATGAAATACTTTTTCCCCTATTTTGAATTCTAACACAAATATAACGGGACCAATAAGAATTATTACATCAACTCGTTGACCCATTCTTGGAATTGAGTATTCAAAATAAATATAACCTCGAAAAGAAGACAAAGCTTTTTGAAGTATATTGATCTCTTCTATCCATGCATCGCGTTGAGTTTGTTCTAATGAAAATTCATTTTGGCTTGTTATTTTTCCAAGAATTTCTTCATAGTTTGTTCTAAGGAAGTTTTCTATCGAATCGGAATAATATTCTCGCTTCATTGAGTATTCCTAAGTGTTCTCCCTTTGGAAAGTTATACGGAGTCAATTACGATTTTTGGTTCAACTGCAAATAAGTTGGTGAAATATGAATAAAAAATAGTGGACATTATGCTGCCTTTCGTAAGATAAGTTCTTTGG
>JAEOSY010000352.1 GCA_016840125.1 Candidatus Helarchaeota archaeon
ACTGAAGTTACGAATCGAATTGAAGAACTTGCTAAAGCCGACCAACTTCCTCCATCAATTCTAGACAAACTAACAACAAAATTAACACAAATTGAACTTGATAAAAATCAATTTACTGCACTTATAGAAGAGATTCTGAAATCATATCACCGCGCGCTTGTTGAACCCGGCGAAGCTGTTGGGATCGTTGCTGCTCAATCCATCGGTGAGCCTGGGACGCAAATGACTTTAAAAACGTTCCATTACGCAGGGGCAGCTGAGTTCAACGTTACTCTTGGACTACCAAGGCTTATTGAAATAGTAGATGCACGAAGAAACCCATCTACCCCTACGATGGCAGTCTATTTAGAAAAGGGTACCGAAGATGAGAAGGAAATGGAGGCTAAAGCGCGCGAAATTGCTCGATTACTAGAATTAACTAAGATCGAAAATATTGCGAAATCGGTTGATATCGATCTTGCAACAATGAACCTTATGATTACTCTTGATCAGGATTTGATGCGAGATAAGAAGATTGATATTGATCTCATCAAAAAACGGATTGAAAGCCAACTTAAAGCCTTTAAGAAAGAAGATATTAAAGGATCTAAAGATATTGTTACTCTGGATCCGAAAACTGATGACCTAGATAAATTGCAGAAGTTATTGGAGAAAGTAAGAGAGCTATCGATAAAGGGCCTTAAAGGAATAAACCGGGTCATCATTCGCGAAGACGAGGACACAAACGAATTCATCATCTTCACGGACGGCACGAGCTTCAAAGGGGCGTTATTGATTCCTGGCGTCGATTCCAAACGGACTGTTACTAATCACATACGCGAGGTTGAATCAACTCTGGGAATAGAAGCCTGTAGAACTAGTATCATAAAGGAATCCATGAACGTCTTGGAGGAACAAGGGCTAGATGTAGATATCCGGCATATCATGCTCGTCGCAGACCTCATGACCAACAGCGGAGCCATCCGACAAATAGGACGCCATGGTATTAGCGGTCAAAAATCAAGTGTCTTGGCTCGAGCTGCTTTTGAGGTTACGATCAAGCATTTACTTGAAGCAAGTATTCGTGGCGATGAAGACCCTCTTAAGGGAATCACAGAAAATGTAATAATTGGGCAAGTTATTCCCCTGGGAACTGGTGGTATTGATTTACTTGTCAGACCTCCGAAAAAATCATCCTCATAATCTTATTTTTTCTAAAATCTCTTTATTTTAATCATAATCAAGGTTTCTTTATAACATAAAAGACCCTAGTATGAGAAATTTATCGAAAATATTATAAATATGACAAGTCTTGTAAAAAGCATACGAATTGAACATAATTGATAGTACTTTAAAAGAAGTTTCTTTTTATAAAATGGTATAAATAAGAAAGTGGAAATTTACTATTGATTTTCTTTAGCGCCTTGGAGAAATAAAATGATCAATGTTGAAAATGCCATAAAAATCGCAGTAAAAACTGGCACTGTTCAGATCGGAAGTGAAAAAGCAATAAGACTTATTAAAAATGAAGCAGCTAAATTAATTATTATCGCTAGTAACTGTCCAAAAAAAATCTTAGATGATTTGGAGATCTACTGCAAATTTACAAACATCTCCATTTATCAATACAAAGGAACTAACTGGGATTTGGGATTTTTATGCGGAAGACCTTTCATGATTTCGACACTAGCAATTATCGATCCCGGCGATAGTGATGTTTTAAAGTTACAGGATGAAGGTTCTAATTAGTTCAAGAGAGAAAATTATTAAATTATAAGTAAGTGGAAATGAATAAATGACAACGGGTATCAAATTAGGCGGCAATGAAATACGGTTTATCTCTTTATTTGAGAGTATTACCGGAGCAGTTGCACGAGATTGTATTATTGACGAAGAACGAATTATTTTCATTGTAAAACCGGGTAATATTGGTCTTGCTATTGGGAAAAAAGGGATTAATATCAAAAGAGTAAGGGATTTCCTCCAAAAACCAATTGAAGTTGTAGAATTCGCACAATCCCCTGAAGATTTTATTAAAAATACACTTGCTCCTGCACGAATTAAAATGATTACGGTTACTGAGCGAAGGGATGGTAAGAAAGTTGCTATGGTAACAGTAAATGATCAGGATCGAGGAATTGCTATTGGAAAGAACGGGAAAAATGTCGCTCGCGCCCGACTTCTAGCTAGGCGTCATTATAACATTGAAGATGTTATTATTAGTTAAGGTTATTTCAATAAAATAAAAAAATTTACTTTTAACGGTGGCTTAAAATGGAAGAGAGCCCATATGCTCTTGTATTAGGTTCGCTTGCTTTTGATCACATCATGGAATTTCCCTATTTGTTTGGAGAAACTATTGTTGTGGAACCAAACAAAAACTTAAACGCTGCCTTTACCGTCAAGAACATGACTGTATTAAGAGGTGGAACTGGAGGGAATATTTCTTATAGTTTAAGTCTATTAGATGCCGATTGTATTTTGATTTCCGCTGCTGGAAAAGACTTTTATGAACGCGGTTATCATCAATGTTTTCAAGAAAAGGTAAACCTAAGGGTTGAGATTTTTGAAGATCAATACACCGCAGCTGCATATATTATCTCAGATAAGAATAATAATCAAATTACTGCATTTCATGAAGGAGCTCTTCTTCAGTTAGAATCCATTGATTTAAAGTCAAAAATAAAGCCTGAAGACAATATTAAAATCGCAATTAATGCACCTAACCCAATTAAGGCAATGATGAAATTTGCACATCAATTAAAGGACTTGGAAATTCCTATGATTTTTGATCCAGGTCAGCAAATTAAGCTTTTTTCTAAAGAACAACTAAAAGAGATTGTTCCACTTACTTCAACATTAATTGTAAATAGTGCTGAGTTCACCCTTTTTGAAAAAACACTTAAATCCGATATTATTCATCTAAAAGAAGAAATAGATAGTATTATCGTAACATTGGGTAATACCGGGTCTATTTTATATTACAAGGGCGAAAAACTATCTATTCCCATTGCCAAAGCAAATAACGTTGTGGATCCTACAGGCGCCGGTGACTCCTTTCGGGCTGGATTTCTCAAAGGCATTCTAAGTAACTTTTCTATGAAGGATGCCTGTCAATTAGGCGCTGTAATGGGATCTTTCTGTGTTGAAGCACCTGGAGGACAGGGACATTACTGTACCCTTCCCCAAATAATCGCTCGCTATGAAAAACACTTTGGAAACCTCCCCAAAAATCTTTAATTTAAAAATAGCAGAGCTCCTTCGCACCTGATTCAGTGAAATATTGTTGAATATTTTTATGATCTGCATGTGATGAGAGCGCAAATGATTTCACTCTAAAGTGTTGCGTTGTTGCCCAACCAGTACAAATCGCCATAGCCGCTGTTTTATATTTTTTCCTTAGTTTGGGCAGATATTTTTTATTATATAAGTATATTGGTAATAAATAAACCCTTTTTCGTCTTGATTTCGGGGTTTTCGAGTGTGAAAAGTCCTCAAGGCTCCGATCAAATGGATTCCTTCGATAAATAAAAGTTCCTAACGGATAATAGTTGTTATGAATAAGATTATGATAGTAAATCGAAGGATGCACCCAGACATCACAATCCAAAGTCGAATTATTTATGAGATCAGTAAGCTCCTGCCCGGTACCCAATTTTCTCGCGAAGAGGATGGAGGTACTATTCGTTCTAAATACTGATTTTATCCACTTCAAAATATTCTTATATACTGCCACTCGGGATGGAAAGACATATTTTTTGTCAGAATAGGTAGAATCGGTGATTAGTACGGAGTTTTTTCCCTTCAAAATCGTTCCTTTCTGCATCCCCATTCTTGGTTCTATACAAAAATCGCCAGTATAAATAATACTCTTCTGCTTATAGCTAATTTTATACTGTAACGACCCGATGCAATGCCCTGCATCATAAGCCTGAATAGTTATTCCATTTAACTTGATGATATCCCCGTTCTTTATAAGTTTAATATTCTCCTTCCTAAATTCACGCTTCGATCTTTCACATATAATTTCTAAGGTGGGTTTACTTAAGTAAACCGGCTGGGTGAATTTATCAAAAGCCTGTAACTTGATATGATCTGCATGTGCGTGACTAATCAACACAAGATCCGAGTCTTTGTGAGAAAGTGGGTCAATAAATATATGATAGTTATTTAAAACAACGTGTGTTCCCGACTTCTTATAGATCTCCACGAGAATCATCCGAAATTATTAGTAGCTGTAAAGTATTTCTCTCTAACTTTTTTTTCCATTTAGATCTTACAGACTTCCCCGTAAAAATGTTTTTATTTCAATGCTGATTTAAAAAAAATCCACACTGGGGTGCCGACAATATTCTCTAAAAATCATACCACCCTCTAAAATCGCTTAAGACATACTGCTACATCAAATCCTCCTCATTTTAACTATAGATAAATAAAGATGGCTATTTTCTTCATTAGAGGGGGGAAATGTTTTTGAGTGCCAAAGGTTTTTGAATTTCAATAAATAGGATTATTTTAATAGTTTGACTGGATCGAAATAGTATGACTGGATCGAAATCACCGGTGGGCGAATTCGCGGGTCTTGCGCTCAAGAAAAAACGCAAGAAGTTTCGCTGGAAGGATACTAGGTATAAAAGACGTATTTTAAAATTAGTCAAGAAAGCTGATCCTTTAGAAGGAGCTCCAATGGCAAAAGGGATTGTTCTCGAAAAAGTAGGAATCGAGAGCAAACAACCTAACTCTGCAATTCGAAAATGTGTCAGAATCCAATTGATAAAAAATGGAAAACAGATTACCGCCTTTCTGCCAGGAGATGGGGCCCTTAATTTTATTGATGAGCACGATGAAATCCTTGTTGAAGGTATCGGTGGGGCAAAAGGGCGTTCTATAGGAGATTTACCCGGAGTTCGTTGGAAAGTAATTAAAGTCAACAATGTTTCCCTAAAGGAACTGATTATTGGGAAAAAAGAAAAACCCATCCGATAGGCATCCAACTCTTTTTTAAAGAAGAATGAAGAATTAAATGAATATGGTTTGCGTTGTTAAACCCGAATACCAAGTTTCATATGATAAAACTTTAGTTAACAATTTTTATTTTAAAAATTTAAGGATCAATTTGCGTTATCTCTTATGTGGCCCACCTAGATCAAAAGGTGAAGGACTTTTTTATAGAATTATTCATGGGGATCACGAGACTTGCATCCAATGTATCTTTTTCTATAAACGACAATGGATCCCCTATCACACACATGATTATCATCCATTTTACATTTATTTAGATAAGAATCACTCTGTTAAACATTTGATCATTGATGACGGGCACCATTTTTCCAAATTACTACCAATTCAAAGGAAAAGGGATCAAAAAGCCATAAATATCACCATACTTCTACCAGATCACGGATTAACCAATCTACTTAACAAGTTAAGTAAGATTTTCCAACCTAAACTAATCCCTCTTTTACCAGACCAAATTCAGAAATGGTGGCAGCTTAATAATATGGCGCAATTAAAATTGAGGACAAAATTAATTGATCCTTGGGCGCCTGGCCTAGTACCTGATAAACCTCCTAAAAAAGAGAGCCTTCTATATAGGATAAACCATATTATACCCGTGAAATTATTTCCTTCTTCGGAAAATAATTTTAAATATACGTTCAGAGATGAAGCTTTTTGCCCAAATTGTAAAAGAATGGACACTTTGGATTTTATGTCTTTTAGCCATGACAAAGTAACGGGAAAATCAGTCTTAAGAAAAAAAATGATGTGTAAGAAAAAGCATCAATATCTCATTAAATATGATTTTGAGTCAGGAAAAATTGAATACGAGACGAAAATATGACTTTTAACGCTGTCTATACAATGATTTTCCCTGAAACTGGATATTCGTTTTGATATTAAAAATACTCATTATTGTGGGGCAAATATCGACTAAATTCATAGATTCAAGTGAAATTTTATCTTCAATTTTATCCGTAGAATCGTAAATAATGAAAGGGACAAAAATTTCATCATCAGTAAATCCTCCATGACTCCCTTTTAACTTTATACCCCCAAATTCAAATCCTTTTTTAGCACATACCACAAGGTCTCCTGTTCGTTCATGGTTTAAATGGGCTCCTTCGAGCCCTGTCGAGTTAAAAACTCTATCTATAAATGGTAAGGAATACAAATGCTTCTCTAATTCTTGCAAATTGGAATTTACATAGATGTGACTACAGCGATGGGATGCAAGACATTTAACCTGAAATCCATCGTTTTTTAACTCTTCTTCCAAGTCAATATTCTCTTTAACAGTAGTCATACCGTGATCCGCTGTAATTATAAATATAAAATCTGAATGGAGTTTATTTTTAATGTCCAATAATAACCCATCAATTTCCTCTAAGCATTGTAGGTATTCTTCCGATTTTGGACCCTCTGTCTCACCAAAACTGTCGACTCCCATGAAATTCACTAAATAGAATTGGAATTTAGCTGTTATATTTTTTAACAGATGCTTATTAACGGATAGATTTTGATTTTTAATAGGGATTTCATCAAAGATTTTTTTCTTTACAATTAGATTAGCTCCTTTTGTGACAGGTTCGCAGATTGCACATGTACGAAATGGTAATAATTCAAAAATTGTTGGTGACCCGATATTTTCATTTGGATCAAAAAAATCGAAATTTCTAATACATTGATTTTTACGATCCCAAAACTGATTTCCAACCATACCGTGTTTCTCAGGATAGTTTCCCGTTATAATCGTTGAGTGCCCTGTATAAGTCGCCGTTGGAAAAACAGCCTCGCATTCCAAAGTGTATTTTCCTCTATTAGAGATTTCATCAATAAAGGGTGTATTAGCAGCTTTCAATTCTGCAGCTGAACATCCATCCAATATAAATAAAAATAATTTCATTTAAAGCCCTTTTCACAATTTATCCATATTAGAACATATTTTTTTTAATCTTTCTTTTGATTTTCGCTCGAAGTTAACCAATCTATTATTTCCTGAATGTTATCTGCTCTTATTACAAAGTGGATTGGTCCCAAAAAGTCCTCATTTTCAGGTTCTTTTACAAAATGTATTCGCCCCGCAAAAGCTGCCTGTTTATCCAAAAAGAAATTAATTGAACTTTCAGTCATACCCCGTAACAATATCTTCCGTGCAGAATCCAATATGCGCTGGGCCCTTAACTTATCTCGAATTACTAAAAGTGTGTCCCTCTCCGAACTTTTTATTGTAAGATAAACGGAATTATCAATTACTTCTTCTTCAATTTGTGGATTTACTGTTATATTTGAGAAGCATTTGGCTACTTTTGTTCGATCCTCGGTCGGATGTACCGGCGTTTTCGCAATAATAAGAATATTCTCTACCCCCATTTATCCTCTTTTATAAGCTGGAGGATATTTCCAACTGATTCCTTAAGGGGTTTAATTTTCCCCTCATTCACAAACATAATATCTGCAAGTGCAATTATCTTGGCAATTCCGGCGTTAATTTCCCGATCATCACGTTCTTGAAACGCCTTTAAATTAGTAGTATCATCAAAGCGACTTCTCTTACAAATTCGCGCATACCGTGTTTGAGGTGATGCATGAATCGCGATGATGATAAATTTCTGGAACTTTGCTCGAAAAAGGTCAATCTCTTCAAAACTTCGAAGTCCGTCGATTATTAGAATCTTTTCTTTGATTTCCGCTACTTTTGGGAGTGTTCGTTTGGCGACCGCATTCATTCCTTCATCTTGACGAATTTTTACCATTATCCTTCCAATATTTTCTGAATTAATCTCCAATCCATTATCAAAACAAACCTGTCGAATAATATCCCCCATAACAACCGTTGGAATACCATACTTTTTTGCAACTTCTGACACGATCGACTTTCCAGAACCTGGTAGCCCAACGACTCCAATACCTGTTTTCTTAATTTTTTCCATACCATCAACACTCAATTTTTAAAAACCAAAAGACCATTCAATAAAGTAAATAAACTACTCTTGTCTTATATTTTATTACTGCCTGACTGTTAATAATACATCCAGATTATATTTCAATTCCCTTTCAAGGTAATTACATAAACACAGACTTACATGTCCAACAATCTAATGAATCTTTTCCATCTTTCCAATTATATCCAATCAAAAGCATTATGACGGATCCTGGGTTTATATTTAGTTCCTTCAGACTTGTCGAGTCTGAATATTTTTCACCGTTAAATAAAATAGAATAACTTAAACTAACAGATACTTGACCGACTGTAATTGTTTTCGAATCTGGAAGACCTAAAACCTGCTTGAAAACAGATATTAAATCTTTAACCTTTAAATCAGGTACTACCTTCAACCGGTATAATCTGTCAAACATTCTTAAAAAGACAAAAATATCAAAAGCATTTCTTTTCCATTCATCACTTTTGAGCTTTCTTTTTATTTCTTTTGAATATCTGGGAGAAAATTGGTTGTGAATTGCAGTAGTGATATCATCTAAAGGGATTTCAAGCAGCAATCTAAAGTTTCGCTCTACATATTTCGTGTTTTTTTCACATAGATGTAGCCAAAATGATTTTGAATGTATGATAATATCAGGAAGCTCTTTTCTAATTTTCTCCTCTGCTACGCCTATAACATCGACATTAACACACAATACATATTTTTTCCAACCCAAGCGAGCTTTAACCTTCCTAGCTGTTCGGATTGATTCAATGATATTTTTAACATTTAAATCGCCGCTTTTCCCCGATTCCACGCATTTACACTGGTAAGCAATTTGTTTTGCAGAATAGTATAAATCAATTCCTTGGTCGGGATGTTCCCTCCGATGGATTTCATTGGTTTGTTCATGAATAATGAGCAGTTTTAGACAAAAGGATTCCCATGCATCGGGGAAATTATGCTCTTCAGCCACCCTAAAAAATGGAGGGTAAAAAAAATATTTCATTACCTATTTATCCTCCATAAGAAATTCTCTGCTAATAGTCTAACTTTACTCAGAATTCCAATAAATTCAAGTATTTTCTTTGTTTTTAGCAGTGAGATCACCTGCTGAAATTATTGAAACTTTCTGTACTCTGAAAATTACCTCGGTGAAAGATATTTAAACTCACATTTTTTTAAAAATGCTAGGTTGGGGATATTTTCCGCCAAAATCATCTCCTTTTTCATGAAGTGGGGTGGTCCACCACGCTTCCCACCCGCGAGAGTAGCATCTTAAAAACTAATATACATGGTTGATTGATTTGGATGAATTAAAGCCAACAATTTACATCTGAAATATCTTGGGAAATTAAAAATTCGATGGATTCTAACCATAAAAGAAAATTTTATTAGTAGTTTTCAGGGAATTCTTTTGCTTAATACTGAAGAACTCCTTCAAAAGGTAAAAAATATCCTTGATCAAGACTTCTTCGACAGTTTGAAGAGCTGGAAGACAGGGTAAAGTCCGATAAAAATCTCAGTTGCAATCAAATCGCTCTCGACCGAAGAGCCCGATATCGGTCCAGACAATTTCGTCTTCAATTTTAAACAGCTGACAATTACCCTCGCCACAATCATTTCGAGTGCGTTGGGATGGATTACGGTCTCCTTCAGGCGCTTTAAACAAAAAAATGAGTTTATCGAGCGCTTCAGCAATTTAAAAGGTGTAACTCTGATTCAGATTCTTTAAATTGGATCTTTTCTTTTAGAACATTAAACTGTAAAGAAAAGTGAGGAATGAAGAATTAAAATCAATTATTATTAAACAAGATAACCCACGACCAATCAGCCCCTTTAGAGGAATTAGCATTTTTAGGATGGGCACATGGTCCAGCTGCATCAGCGAGGCGGAATTCCTGCGGAAAAAGAAGTTATTAGATTAAAATTAATGAAGCGATTTAAGTTGACAAATCAAGAACAAATGGATTCTATAAAATCAATGGTTCTAGAATACAAAAATAAAGTGAATCTAAGAACTTTTGTAATAATACTCTGCGGTATGATTCAAGTTTTTGGATATGATCCAAAAAATATGAGATATGAAATTGGGCAAAGACTACGTTTCTATGTCATACTGAACTGGATACGCGAATTGTCTGATTTATTTTCAAACAAAGATCCTCTCCCTTCAGTTCAAACATTCATGATTTCCCCCTCAATTGAATGGCAGTTTATTTCAGACTTATTAAGGGAATTTGATAGAAGGCAGAAAACTAGAAGATTTAGAACAAAAATTGTTGAGCGGGATTTAGAAGAGTATTTTATTACTAATTATGAAAATAAGAAGAACTTATTTCAAAATAGAGTAATAGAGGAGGAGCGGGAAAGACAAATGGAAATCTATACAGTAAAACGAATTCTTAACCAAAAAGGTTCCTTATCCAGACAATTCAAGACGAGATTGAATTTAAAACTTGATTATTTAATAAATAAACCCTTTGAACAACTTTTTATTGGCATTACTGCTGAATTGACAAAAGATGAAGTAATTAAATTAAAGAAATTTGATCCTAACAAAGTGTATGAGGGAGACTCCGAGAAAACATCGAAAATTGCTAAATTAATTACACACTTATTTACCACAATTTTAGTGGAGTTGGCATTGAAAAATGCAGAATTAGTAAATCAGACAAAGGGATTAATTGGCCCTCAATATTACAATTATATTTTCAAAAAAGATAACCTTATGGAATCATTTCGAGAGGCGGGTTTTTCAGAATTGGATTACAATAGTCTTTTTAATTTTTACCTGTGTCCATTCATTGAGATATTAGATGAAGTTCATACAGCCCCCGGGCTTTTAGAAATGTTTCTGCAGTATTTAAATTATTTCCTTGTTAGGGAAAGATTGAACAACTCAAAAATGGACCCCTTTGAAGAACAATGTTATGAAATTCTTTACCCTTTAAAAAATCGGGGAATAAAATTGGAATATAAGAAATTTCCAGAACAAGAAATAGATATATTATTATTTCATCCTGAGGAAAATGAACTATTTCTTATCGAATGTAAAGACAGAGCACCACTCTATGTACCTTTTATCGAAGAATTAAAGGCAGATATTCAAAAAGAAGTCAAAGAACAGCTAGATAAAAAACTAGTATTCATCAAAGGAAAGAAAAACAAAATAAAAGAACTATTTAGAATGACATCTTCTGATTTTAAAATATCTCTTGTAGGAATTTCTAAAATAAAATGTGATAATTATGAAAATATTCAATTTTTTGCAGCTTACGAATTAGAAGAACACCCAGAAATAATTTTAGGAGATAATTGAATTGATTGAGGTAAAAAATTTTGAAAGAAGAGATACTCTCTGAAAAGATGTGGGAATGGATTCTTTCGAGATTTCCGCAGTTCCTTGAACTCTATCAAAGAAGAAGAAAAAACTTTGACGAGATAATAGGTGATAAACTTTATCTAAGCTTCAAGGAATTATTACTCTCAGATCCGCAAATATCACGATATAAATGGACTCGTATAGCAAAATCTGAGCAGGGAGAGCAGATCATTGATATAATTAACCAGATTGCTCAAAATTTTCTGCTAAATTTTTATATTAATTTCAGTAAAATTACAAGAGCCGAAAAATTTGATATAAACAATGGTTTAAGTTCTAAGATTATGTATAGAATGAGAACCCTCTTTAATAAAAACTTTAAGATATTAAAAGATCAGCTCTTAGAATCTGAAACTTTTGAATATACCGCGAAAATACCTCTCTTTAGATTTTATTCAAAATTTAATGAAATTATTTTAGATGATCAAACTTCCATTCGGCAGATGACCCAAGAGGAAAAAGATCTACAACTAAATAATTTACCCAGACATTGGGGATTTTATTCAAAGGATGACCCTTTTCTTAATCTCGAAAACCTCTTCGTTCTGGAAGTCAAATTTAGTTTTAGAAAATTTTTAAAGGGTGAAGATCTCAATTATAATCCCCTTATCCCGTTCTATCAAATTCCAGGGGAGATCGATATTATTTATTGCTTCTTTTTGTTATACTTCTCGGGTCCAATGGTAGCTACCTTTACTATCGGGGATTCCTTTTATCTAGACTACCCCCCCTTCATTCAATCGTATCTAGGAATGAAAGAACCCTTACTCGATCGGTATCCACTACCTCAATCATTCCTATCCATCGATACTGTTGAAGACAAGAACAGACTCGTTCAAATATGGCAGGACAAATTTGATTCATTCCAAAGCTATTTCCAAAAAGACACTCAGAATGATATTATCTCATATGCTTTTGATACTTTGAAAGATAAATCACTCATAAGCAATGTCAATATGAAAGTTTTTCTACTTATCTCAACCTTCGAGGGGCTATTCTATACCAAAATAAAAGATGCTAAAGGTAAATGGGAACCGTGTTTAGTAAACTTTCTCAAAGTATCTCAAAAAGATAAAAAGGAATGGGTTTTTAACGCCAAAAAGATGAGTGATGAAGATATTCGGGACTTTATTGAAATATGCTTTAAATTGCGAAATAATATTGCCCATCCAGAGGGAGTTGATGATATTCCAAGTAAGCCCGCATTAATTTTCAGGACTCTTAGTGATACATTAAATCCTCAAGAATTAAATCAATTAAAACAATGGATCATCACCTATTTTCCGCTGTTTATTAAATTCGCCCTAGAAATATTTTTCAAGAAAGGGTTTAAGACTAAAGAGCAGTGGTATTATTTTTTAAAAGAGTGAAATAAGTAATTATAGGTTTTTTAGTAAATCGAGGCGGTGCCCATTGAATGGCGGCGTTCCGAGACCGAGTGGCACACTCTCCATAATTAGATGATTTTGTCTAAGACCAATCGTGAAAGTTCCCACATCATTTATTCTTGGGGGGTGTACGAGTTACTTCAATTAAAACCTGATTCTGGTAAGCCACCCTATCGAAAACTAAACTAGCCATGTCTCTCTACGAATTAGCTGATTGCTTTACTTCTCACATGATCCCCCTCACTTCTTATGGACTATATATCTTACTATAATAAAACGTTATAACATATATCTTAATGAAAGTGAATTTAAAGGAGGTAATCGGTCTTTGTCAACGTATTTACAAAGATTAAAGCGCAGAGGCGTCATTTTAACTATGCAAAAACTACTTGGACTAGGGATTGACTGTATTATGACACCAGATAACTGGATCTTTGACATCATTACAGAAATCGGGTTAAAAATCGCAGTGAAATATAAAGACCAACCAACCAATGCAGAACTGAATACCTGGGAGTTTAAAATTCCCCCTGAAGAACGAGAACAATGCGACTTCATGATTTTAATTCTAAATACCCAGGAAGGGGATCAGTTTTACGTTATTCCTACAAGAGAAATCACTGATGAGGTAATAGTCCTGAACCCGTCTACAGAACCGGACGGACACAGGGATATTGGAGATGGGTGGGACCTCACTTCTGATTCTCCTGAAAATTGAAATGTAGACAGGAGTATCATTAGAAGAAAGGAGCTGTGGATTTTGAGCTACGAATTATTAATTCTGGAAAAAATTTAGCCAGAACTTATTTATACTTGAAAAAAAAAACTATAAAAGAATTAAAAGGGGTAGGGTCGAAGTTGGATAATTCCCGTTATAGAACTTGGACGAAGGGTGTGGTCATCCAAAATGAGACTCCCAA
>JAEOSY010000353.1 GCA_016840125.1 Candidatus Helarchaeota archaeon
GGGAATCCGATAGCGGCAACGACCGGACAGAAAGTCTGTGAGTTGTATTGGCAATTAGCAGGTAAAGCAGGTAAAAGACAAATACCTAAAGATATAAAAATAGGTGTAGGTCAAGCATGGGGTGACATCATGCAGATGGGAACTGTTATTGCACTTAGGAGGGGTGAAAAATGAGTGAAAAGAAAGAAGGATATCCTAAATATGCTCCTGGACATAAGGTAAGCACGAAAGACCTTAAACAAAAGAACATAACATACACCTGGTGGGAGCCAATGGTGCAATATTCTTGGAGCTTAGGTCCAGCAATGAGTCGATTCCTACAGGAACTAAAAGCTGGAAAAATAATTGGTAAGAAATGCAATAAGTGCGATAGAGTTATCGTCCCTCCAAGGATGTTCTGTGAAAACTGCTATGGCCTAACTAGTGATTGGGTGTACGTAAAAGATACTGGTACAATTGAGACCTTTTCTATTGCCTATCTTGACCCCAACGCCAAGAGAATAAAAGATCCTATCCTAATTGGTGTAATATCTCTTGATGGAGGACACCCAAAGCCAATGGGAATCATGCATTATTTTAGCGAAATGACCAAGGATGAGATAAAGATTGGAATGAAAGTTAAAGCCGTTTGGAAACCGGAAAATGAACGCGAAGGTGCTATTACAGATATTAAATACTTCAAACCTCTAAAGGAGGGTGAGCAATAATGGATTTTGATAAACAAACTGATCCGACTTCACCAATGCACTGGCGTGGAGACATGCAAGCAGATTATATTTATCCGAGTGGTATTGCAGGGGATAAATTCTTCAAACATCTTAAAGAAAAGGATACATTCCTTGCTACAACGTGTAAGAAATGCGGGAAAGTCTTTTTTCCACCGCGACTTTATTGTGAAGATTGCTTCGTGGAAATTCCTGAAGAGGATTGGATAGAAGTCCCGGCAACTGGCACAGTTAGACTTTTCACAGTCGCAACTATTAACACGTTGGGTAAGAAAATGGAAAAACCAAAGGTCATTGCTTTGATTGACATTGATAAAACAGACGGTGCAACATTAGGGATAATCAAGACAGATAATCTCGAAAGAGATTTTTGCGGGATAAAAGTTAAGGCGATATTCAAACCTAAGACCGAAAGAGAAGGAACCCTGAAAGATATTTTGGCCTTTCAAGAAGTTTAATATCTATTTTTTCTTTTTTTTATTATTACAACTTTGATTCAGGTTCAATATAGTAAGGGAGATAAAAAAATGGGAAAAATATTGTGGGAACCCTCAAAAGAACGTATTTTGAATGTAAATATTACGAAATTTATTGATTATGTTAACAATAAACATGGCCTTGAAATTTCATCTTACAGCCAATTACATGATTGGTCCGTTGAAAAAATTCCAGATTTTTGGGCTGCCGTCAGGCAGATCCGTAATTAGAAAAGGGGGGAGGGGAGGGAATAACATAATTATTTACAAAAGTAATGGGATCTGCCTTGCGTCCTAGTAGTAGCTTATTGTTCTTAATAATTAATTAATCTAAACTAAATTATTTCAAAAAAAATACAAAAAGAAGAATTAATAAAACTTAGGGATTCATCAACTCAGGATTCATCAAATAACGGGTTTAGTATCTTCCGCAAGTTTTTTCCAAACGGATTTCGTATCGTTGATTTCGAGTTTTTTCGGAAGTTCCGGCTCTGTCTTAGGAATAGTAAGGGAAAGTACCCCATCTTCTAATTTTGCCGTGATCTCTTGATAACTGATGCCTTCAGGAATGCGAAGAGATCGGCTGAAAGATCGGTGCGACTGTTCTTTATAGATGTATCCTTCCTTTTCTTCTTCCTTCTCTTCTTTGTGTTCAGAAAAGATGGTGAGCATATTATTATCGTTCACTTCGATATTGATATCATCCTTGGAGAGGCCAGGCACCTCTGCAGTTAATAGATAATTCTTTTCTTCTTCCTTGATATCTATTTTTGGAAACTGCACCCGTGGGACTCGCATTAGAGTGAAATCTGGTATTTTTAAACCCCAAAAATCATCGAAAAACGAATCCATCATATTGTACGGCCAATGCCTTCGTTGTAACATACTCATTTTTACAACACCTCTTTTTTTTAATTTTAAAAATCGTAAATTTGTGAGTTGTGACTACAAGTATATAAATACATGGTACTACTTAAATGTTACCTTTTGTGACTAATAAAAAGTGTTTTTTTTTTTCAATTCGAAGTGACCCGAAAAAAGAGTGGGTTATGAGAGGCGGTAATAGTCAGATTTCCGTTTCAAGCGCCGTCTAGATGTTCGCCGCCGGTAGGTTTGAAGAGGAAAATCTTATCCCCATTATTTGCAGGTTTGGAAAGTGGTATTTTAATCCTAATTGGAACTTTCAGTTTTGCAGGTGTATTATAGAAGAATCCATAAGGAACTATATAAATCAATTCACCTAATTCTCTCAAAAGATCAATAGCTTAAATAATAAATGCATAATAAATATCTGATTCGTTTGTTCTTGTTATATCTGCAACTTCTTTTTGTATTTCGGGGGGGTAATGAGTTGAAATGGGCGTACGGAGGATTACCTCTTATCAAATCATATTTCTTAGCGGGATTCCATATAAAAAAATCTTTGTTAAATAATGTTATGTTTGATTATCAATAACAATTTTTAGGGGGTTAATTCAATCTCAGCTCGGTTTATCGCGGGGAAATTGAAGTGGGACATCTCAGGTGTGTTCGAGGACATTGGAGTATTGGAAAAGAAATTACAAGTGGATATTCAGGAGTATCCGAAGCAACACCAGAAGAAAGTTCATAAATTGACGAAGTGGCTATCTCAAATCAGTGATATATTACAGAAATTGAGAGCAATTGAAACTGATTTATCTCCCAAAATCGAGGAAGCTTTTCAGTACCAATTCCAATCGGCGGATCTGGTGAAGATCCTCTTCTTCCAATTGAGCATTCAGACGGTGTTTAAAGACCTAGAAAATTACTTTGAACAATCACGGGTGCGAAACTTAGCGGATTTTGAAACCCTCTGCCATCTCCCCAATGCAGGGCAAGTGCTGGCACTGTTGGGAGATTCCGCGCTGGATCTGGCGGTGGCTCAACTCTTTTGGGAGTCGAAAAAAAGGAGATTATTTGGAACCTACGATTCCTAATGCTAACATGGCGATACTATTGACCAAGAGAACCACTGTGAGCAACAAGATATTCAAACTGGGATCAATCGGGGGAATTACCAAAATCACTATTGCTAGGATCATTGTCACTATACCCGTAACCAGAACAAGCACACGCAACCATGACGGAAATTCTCTTGCTTTAAAACCTTGGAAAAATCTTCCAAATCCTAAAATGATTAATGCTGCTGCTAGTATGAAAATTAACCACTCAATTGAGATTGTAGGGTCAACAACACTCCAAATAATGGTCAGAACACCGAGTATTATCGCAAGAAATCCTTCAATGAGCTTTGATAGACGAACCTTTGTTTCGAGTGCTTTATCGGTGCCCCCTGATATTACGCGTGGAATTCCCATTATAATTATTGCACCCGCAATGATCAATAATAATGTTAAAACCGCGGCATCAGTGTAAATTATTGCTATAATCGCCATTACCAAAAGTCCTAATCCTACAAGGATGTTAAGCGTCCTCAACGAGGAGGTTTTTTCTTCACTCATTTTCGTCCCTCTATCTTTAGAAATATTCAATTATCTTATATATTTGTAATTATCTTATATATTTGTTATTGTAATTCTACGACCTCTATTTTATGATATAAACATAGGTGTAATTATTGTTCTGAAAACGAACCTCTCAAAAGAAAGGTTTGGTTCAATTAAGAGGCGGAGGTGGTTGCATACTAGTCTAGATAAGAGATTTTCTTGAAGAAAGGTCTAAATTCCAACAGGTTACATTTCCTACTAGCGAAAATTTCTTACGAAACCGAAAGGTTCTTGCGGAAAAGTGCAAGGCTCTTGCGATTGCATGGTATTTTTAATAGAAAGCTGTGGAATTGGGATCGCAATACTCTTGTGTACCAGCGCAACACTCTTGCGGTAGGGACCGAAAAAGTCTTGTGGATCGCAAAGATCTTGCAGTGCAAATTCTGTTTGGAAAATTATTTGCAGGGGTTCTAAACTGTTTTTAAAAATATAGAAAATCTTGGACATTTTAGAGCTTGAAAACTTAGACATACCCTTCCTTTTTTGAAGACTTATTTGTTTTTGGTGTGGGTGGGAAGTATCGAGGACTTTTTAAGTCTAAAAAACTACTATAAATCAAAGGGTGTATGATAGGTTGAAAACGCTTATTATCGCTGAGAATCCAAATTCTCAGCTATCCCTTGCCCGACGCATCGGGATAGTGTCTGAAAAGGCGCGAACCAAAAATTCCCCCTTCGCTATATGCGTTGGTGGGCGGGAGTCCGTACAACCCGTCAGCAGACGCGAGTCTGGTGGCATAAGTTGGCAAATGTCCGAGTTTGTCTAACTTTAAAAGAACGGTTCGTAAGCTCTCTTACAAAAAATTTAAAAATTTAGATGGGTTGCCAACTTTTGTTACAAGCATAAATTTCATGAAAAAAGCCTTAAAATTATAGGACCTTACCTGAAAAATACTAAATAAATAAATTTCCCCATATTTGACTAATTTGGATTTCCTGGAAATTCCCTTGAATTTTCCAAGATATTAAATCAGTTTAAGCAAAAATTTATGGCTGCATCATAAAAGCTTCGAATTCATTAGGGTTGGTAATAAATATTATAGCTAGCGCTTATAGACCGGATGTGTTAAAGATGCTTTTGTTTGGAATGAAATTTCCATACGGGATTTCCATAGATGTCACAAAAAATTGTAATCTAAAATGCAAGCATTGCTATTTCCACCAGCAAAAAAACGAACTAGAATTAAGCAAAGAGGATATTTTAAATAAAATCAAAGAAGTTAAGGAGAAAAATCCTTCAATAATCCATGCATCCTGGGTTGGCGGTGAACCTCTTCTTAGAAAAGAGGTTATTGAAGAAGGAAGCAAGTTTTTTGATATGAATATGGTTGTTACAAATGGCACAATAGAACTGCCTAAATGGAAAAACTGTAGTTTTTATATTTCTGTTGATGGAACTAAAAAATATCATGATGAAATAAGAGGACAAGGCATTTATGACAGGATAAAGCAAAATGCCAGTCAGGATGATGTTAAGATTGTTCTTGCATGTGTTTTAAACAAAAAAAACCAGTCTTGTATAGAGGATATGCTGAAAGAATGGAAGGGACTAAATAAAAGCATACTCTTTGAGTTTTACACTCCAATAAAAGGAATTAAAGAGGATTTATGGCTGGACTGGGAAGCAAGAGACAGGGTAATTAAAAAACTCATTAGACTCAAGAGGAGATACGGCAATTATATATACAATCCTACTCCCTTGTTAAAATTAATGCTTTCTGAGACTTCCAAAAAACTAACTTTAAATTGCCCGGTTCCAAAAGCAATGATTTGTTTGGATCCGCTGGGGAAAACAAAATTACCTTGTGTTATTGGTAACAAAGCTGACTGTTCAAAATGCGGTTGTGTTGTTCCTTTTTTACTGACATGTATGGGTACAAGGAAACAACTTGTTAGAACCATCCTTGATATTTTCAAGTCCTATATACATAACAAAATGGGGATTACTGACCCAAAATCATAGTATTATTCAAACAGAATAAGTGTCCCTGTATTTGACCAGCTTGGTTGGTAATACCCTGTATTTGACCAAGTTGGTCAACTATCTTTCAATTCATAATTTTTAAAAGTATAGTTTTATTTACAAGTATCAATATTTAAAGATTTTTTGAGCATATACCAGAATTTCAAGAGTTTGGTGTCGACTTTAAGAAATTTAGACTATGAAGGTAAAAAATTGAACCGAAATGACTATGATAAAGATATATTTGTAGGAATTATCTATTCTATTTTAGTTGAATCACAATTTAAACCACAAATATGGTTTCCTGGGAGTTTAGATCCTGATAAAATTCAAAATATTATTAGTAGAGCAGATCTGTATTTTACGATTAAAGAAGATTGGTTTGGGAAAATCTTAATTCTTCCGCTACCCATCCATAAATTTATTGGGTTGGTTTATTTTTTTGAAGAATCTAGAGGAATTTCAACTGGAAAGGTGATAGCTAGCATTACAATCCTTATAAATGAAAGCAAATATGATTTTTTCTTTCAACATATAGATAACTTAAAACGAGATCTTGAAAATTTCACTGAAAAATTTAATGATTTAAATAAAAATCCAAAATTATTACTTTCACAGTTTTATTATGATTTAGAAGAATTCCTAAATCACTATCAGAAAATTCAGAATATTACGGGAATCAAAGAAAAAGTTGGGGAAACCGGAAAGTATTGTGTGTTACTCACCTATTTTAACAATAAAATAGGGCCAATTCCCTTTTATTGCTATCCAGAAAATTCCCTTTCACAAATACAACAAACTGAAATTAGCAAGGAATTGGATTCGATCATAAAGATCGGACGTTCGTTTTTCGTCAAATCTTACTCAGATTTCACTGCCTTTCATTCTTATTTTGAGATAGAATCCAATTTGGCTCGTGGTAAAGTTGAAATGTGTCTAGTTTCTTTAATTTTGGACAAAATGCCCCCTAATGAAATGATAGAGGTTTTTTCATTTCGACTTTTTAAGTTGATTGACAAACTATCTCTTCAATCAGAAATTTCTTTAGGATTCTATGAGACGATGAATACTGTAAATGAAAAACCTCTAAAAACTGAACAGATGGGTGATTTTCTTCGTAAATGGGTTATTGAAGTTTATCAAACCTGCGTTAAAGACTTTTTGGAAAGATCTTCTGAAGCAGTATTTGCGAAAATTTTGATGAATTATAATCGACTAAAACTATTGGAAAAACTTTCTGAGGGTCCTATTAAAGTAAAAAAACTTAAGAAGTGGGGCTATAAAACTTTTGGGAAAAGAGAAGATTTAATGGGACTTTTATCACCGCTTATTAATTCTGATTTTGTAGTAATTCAAAATCTCCCTGATCAGAAAATTATTCTCCTTCTTAAAGGATTGGACGTATATCGAATACCTCCAATCAGGACTATAGAGAAACTTAAATCATTCAGCTCAATCTATCCAAAGATCTATCCTGAATTAGAAATACAATATACAAAAGAAGTAAGTCAATTCTTTCAGGAATATAAAAAGTCCCTTGATGAAAAGGTATTACTATCAAATGTTATTTATAATCCGAGCAATTCTTTGATTATCTCAATACTTCGAAGTGGAGTAATTTTTTTTAAAGCTGAGTTTGAAGCAATTTTGGATGAAAGAATCCATAGTTTTACCCCGTATAATCTCAAATTCCTAAAACAGCATCAATTTGTCACTGAAATTAAAACGGAGGGTGAGCAATTCATTTTATTAAAAACAGATGTAAAATTCGAAATAACTATCCCCAAATACATAATTTTGAGACAAAAAAAGGATATTTTATTACCTAATCCCTTGAAACAAGTCAGAAATAATATTTCTAAAACACCTGAACGGATTAAAGATATTTTTAAAAGTTGGTTTTCTTGAGTTTTCAACAAGACAAACAAATTGAGCTGTAATTGATTTTTTAATAAGTTACTTTTTAGCTAACTTCTTTTGGCTGATAACTAACTTCCCTCTCTCTTGGTCACTTGGGTTATATATGTCCAATGGCTAACTAGGGTGGTGGATTATTTTTGCATTTTATTTTTACTTCCTTACTGACCATAGCCAGTTCAAGAAGTAGCAAAGAGAACTTGTCAAGGAAAGAGTACACTATTGAAAAAGAAATGAAGA
>JAEOSY010000354.1 GCA_016840125.1 Candidatus Helarchaeota archaeon
AAGACGAGTAGTTGACAATATATAATTGGGTTTTTACCATAACTGATATTCTAGATATAATACCTCTCCACATTGCTGACATTTGAAGCACTTCTTTTAATCACCCGATCCCTGCCATCCAATCCACGGTTCGACTCATATCCCCACCCCGAGGGGATGATCCTATTGAATCGGGACTACCGATTTCACGCATCATCGATCACAGTTCCAGCGCTAGTGGTGGAACAGGAGGGAATTACCTCCGCCCACATCGCTTGCATGGATTTCGCTCACCTTCATCGAGGATGGATACGTATTCTGTTTCTGCATCCCACAGAAGTTACTCGTCTCAATCTAAGGAAGTTAATATCTGCCCCGATCCACCGTAGAAAGGGGAGTGGTACCGTGCTTGGCTTTAGACCACCGGCACTCCTGCGAAAACTCTTTCACAATCGGCAGCAGCGCGCGTTTCGTTGGGGCATGAAAGACGGAGACTATTTCATCTTATTCAAATGAAGAATCCGCCCTTTTTTATACCTTGGCAGGAAGAACGTTCTAGGATTTAAGATCGAAGATTAAAAAAAAAGAAAGAATTATTCTTTTGCTCTCAGTCTGAAAAGACCAAAGTACAACAGCAAAGCACCGATAATAAAGAACGTTCTTAAGAACGTAGGGAGATATGGAATTTGTAGAATGCCTTCTAATCCAACGATCTCGAAGATATATGCAGTGGCGATAATTAAAATACCGAACCCTAGGATCCAAGAGCGTTTACTACTAAGTGGAGATTCATCTCGGACTTTCATGGCATAATAGAAAAACACTAAGACGGGTACGATAAGCAAGGGGACCATGGTAAAGTAAACGACTGTAGATGTGAGTGCACCGAGAGTAATTTCACCCGACTCAGGTACTCCTGACCAAAGAACATCTCGATATGGGTCCGATAGCCAAACAGTAAGATATGCAGCTGAAATGAGGGCAGAGATTATCGAGAGGACTTTCCATTTGTTCGGAAATACCATATTAAATGCAAAACCGTCAATCGAAACGACTGCAAAACCACTGAGGATGATAGCAATTGCTCCAAAAAGCAGTCCCATCTCCTTATCATGTAACAACGAAGAGAGAAAGATCTTCTCAGCCACTAAAAGTCCCATTGCTATTGCCATGAAAAAGGCTGTTAAAGCAAATAATAGAGTCTGCGTTAATTTATTCGAACGATAAGATTTGTATGACTTAATACCGACTACCAAGTTGATGACGATGGCGATCATTACGATTAATAGGCTAACTAAATCTTCTATTGGAATGGTTAACATAAAAAACAACCAATTAATATTATATAATTAAGAATAAATGGATGTATCTATTTATCTGTCATAAATGGTTTAAAAAATTATTTCAAAATAATCAAAAGTGAGTAATGGGGCAAATGTGTATCAGGTTAAAAATTAAAAAAGTGGAGAAATTATGCACTCCGAGTTTTTCGAAATAATTGTCTTAATTCTGAAATGAGTGCTTGTCGGGGTGGAAGGGTAGGTTTTTCAAGGGGTTTTAAAGCGAGTTTAGTAGTAGCCGTTGTTGGGGTACTGATTGGGTCACCTCCAGAAATGCGCGCTTCGATACTGCTCAGTCGATTCTCAAATCCTTCTAGCACGAAAGAAATTTTGATAATATTATTGTAAACGAGTTGTAAACTGTTTAATAGATCGGCGGAGGTCTTATCCTTACGGTCTGCGAGTTGAAATAGATTAGCGAGAGAATCTGCAAAACTTTCTCCTGATATAGAGGTGTTATATACAGAAGTATGAATAATTCGATATTGGAAAGCTCGATCTTCAAAAATATTTTTAATTATTTCCTCACATTCCGTCAAATTGGGCTTTAATTTTTCATAAATATCTGGATCTGCTTTATGGAGGAAAACAAAAAACTCAGGAAATTCATTGAACGATTCCAAAATTTCAACAATTTTCGCTAGATATTCTTTCGATAATTGGTATTTCTCCTTATCCTGAACGTCAATGACATAAATGAACGATTGAACATCAACGAAATAGCGGTCGGGATTTTCAATATAATTTCGACGATATCTCTCTTGACCGCCCATGTCCCAGATTACAAAAGTAACATCATCTGACTCTATTTTTTCGATGACGGCTTCTTTTGTTGGTTTGAGGTTTGTAATATTGAATCGTTTTGTAATAATATTTAAAATTGCAGTTTTTCCAGCATTATCCAGCCCTGCAAGGAGAATTTTCATTGATAAATTGAGATCCACTGTACCGTGGACTAATTTGAAAATATAATTGGCCATTGCTTGAAACTTATCCAAAGTAGCTTCATCAATACCCAAGACTTTCAAGAGAGTTACATTACTGTTAGTTAGAACCTTTTGAGCAAAACTAGCGATTGTTTTAATATCAAGAATATTCTTCAAAGTCTTTTCGACATCCGGCGTAATTCCCCTAATATGACTAATTGGTAGATCCAAAATCTTTTTTGGTTCGATATTG
Source organism: Candidatus Helarchaeota archaeon (assembly GCA_016840125.1). The sequence continues at coordinate 2,499 of JAEOSY010000354.1, forward strand.
ATGGGGAGATTTTCTAAAAATTTTTCAAGTTCATCCTGAGACATTTTCCCTCACATCTTAATCATTATTCTTACTTTGTTTTTAAAATCCTACATTCTTATATTTTTCCTAATTTTCCTCCTTCATCTGAATATTATACCGTTTTATAAAAACCGCATATGTATAGACTTGAACCAATAGCCAAGTAAGCGTAAAGAATATTAATCCATTATCTAAATATAGATCCCAAATATAATTACCAAATACTGACCCCATGGGGTTTCCTTCGTATTTGATATTTCCAAAAAATGTGGCACTTCGACTGTAGGGTAATTCTAGAGTGGTCCAGTTATTCATTTTATTCATTATTTCATCGATACCGGCTAAACCAAACATGCCAAGAAAATCATCACTATCAAGGGGATTTAAGTTGAAAATAATCACTTCAGGAATTTTCAACGCATCGCAAATCCGTAAATCCCAAATTAATTGATCCAATCCATCAGGATCGGCATATAATGCTCTATCATCCGAGGTTACTCCAATACTAACAGAGTATTTATCTTTAAATTTATCGCCATACACAGCTTTGAACGAATCTGTTATCTCCTTCACCCAGATATAAGTGAAATATGGACTTTTTTCTTCATAGGAAGTTGCTGATTCAGTTCGGTAGAGCATCCAGTTCCATGTATCCCATCCGGTTGGAGGGACACAATTCAGTTGGTTGTAGATTGAAACATCGTAATCCCCATCCCTAATGTCATTTATTGTGGTATGCATTGCTGTAAAATGCATACTAAAGTTGTGATTATGAGCATATTCGATTAATTCTTCGTTATAACTCGCTCTCAAATCATTCAGAGTGCGATTAAACTCGTAAAGCGTTCCACCATTTTCAATATCGACCATGAAACCGTCAACAGGGCAGTAATCACTATGATTGTCTGTTTCATACCATGATATCCAGTTGATCATATCTTCCAAGGTGTTATTCTGGTTTGAATTATAATCATAGGAGATTGTGGGTCTGACTTTTAGACCGCGATCAGAATAGCGTGTCATGTTTTCTTGGTAGATATCACCATAGGGATGACCGCCATAGAGTGATATGTTATATTGCGCCAATTTATCCAATGTGGCGTTGTTATGATCACTCCAATCATCCCATTCCCAAAAGCTCAGAGCCGGTGTGAAACTTTGATCGTTTTCTAAGGTAACAGTAGCTCCGAATCCATCGTAAGTGACAAATAACAGCCCAACAAGAATAGCAAAGGTGAGTGTAAAGAATTTTGCAGTCTTGCTAAATGTTTTCCACCTGAATAGATCTTTGATACTAAATTTCTTGTGTTGTTCAGTCTTGATTAAACCCTCTTTTAAGCCTATGAATGAGATCATGCTAGTAAAAAACACCAAGCCAAAGAGAATGAATTGAGCAGGTTTGTAAAAGAAACCAGGCGCTGGGGTGAGGGTATTGACCTTTCCTTGAAACAGAATACCGAAAATATAATTTGTTAATAAGTGTTCATATGAGAATATAGCAAGCAAGAAATAGAAGAAGCCGATTAGAGCAATAATTAAGAAACATCTTTTGAGAAGCCACTGCCCTACGGGATGTTTCATGTAAACTAAACAAAAGGATGGAATAATCAATAAAATTAATCCCAAGACGAAATAAAAACCCCAGTCGTACCATTCCTTATTTAGCCCATACATTCCAGTACTTCCAAACCAGCATATTCCAAACAGAAGCAAGCAGAAAACCATCGAAATTTGCACAATTCGTTTAAATGCAGCACTACGTGAAGTGAGCACCTGTTCACTTTTTACGGCGGGTGTTATATCATTCGATGAATAAGTGTGACCAAATCGAGGAATAGCCCACATTACGTATATAAAAATTAAGGTCAGTACGCCAAATACAATTAAACTTATGATTCCAGGAAGTAGATATGCTAGAAAGAATTGTAAACTCCAAATAATCCCAAAGATTCGGAATATTTTCCATCGCCTACTTTGAGTTACGTCCCCCTTTTGTGTACCATGGTGATAGATGACTCTTCCGAAGTAAAAATTCGTAAAAATTGCTGCAATAATGAAGTGGGTGCCGAGTATTATAACCCATACCCCTGCTACAATTAAGTCGGTCGACGTGACTTCAGCAACCTTAGATATTGAACTAAGCTGATTAACAATGAGATCAAACCGTACATCAACAAATAAAAACAATGTTAAAGTGAGTAAAATACCATAAACGAACCCGATCACCGAATATATCTTCGTTTTTCTTATTAATCGTTTACAATCCCGTCCTAAATCAACGTTAAATGAGGAGCTGATTCGATGCATACAAAGAAAAAAAATCGCTTGGGTAATAATAAGACCAAATCCGAGATAAGAGGAGTTAGATAAGGTAGTTTGGAATGTCTGGTCAATGACTGTGCCATCAAAATTTGGAATTGTAAAGTAAAAAAGGATTAAAAAAAGATAATTAATTAGAACAACTACCATTAAACAATAAAGAAAAAATCTCGTAGTGCTATTAAAAGGCTCTGTCAAATATTCACCTATTCTTCTAATTCTTTATCTAAATTTTCAATGAATTGAAGGATGATTTCTGCAACATCTCCAATAATTTGCTTGTTAATACAAGTAAAGGTATCTGCTTTTTCGTGCCACACCTCTGGAAAATGATCATCTTTGTTGAGACCTAAGAAGGCGGTCGCATCAAGCCCCTTTTCAGAGAAGCGCATCGCATCTGTATCCGCGTATGGTTGGTGAGCCGTGAAAGTGGGAGTGAATTGTAGTCCTTTCGCTTTTGCGTCACTTGTGACTTTTTGGGCGGCATCTGCCACTTTTTCCACCAACGGCATGCAGTGATCAGTGAAACAGAAATCTTCTGCTTCGATAATCATGAGAAGACTTCCAGCACCGCAACTTTCAGGTATAAGTGTGTAACTATTTTGAATTTCAGGAGCATGAGCTTTGACGAACGCTTTAGACCCTCTTTGACCACATTCTTCGCACCCAAATGCCCCGATCCACGTTTCAATATGTTTTGGGCGATTCTGAGCTAAATATCTTCCCACCATCAGAGAAACAGCAACTCCACTTAGATTATCGTTTGCGCCATCTACGACATTGTTAGAGATATAATTCAAAAATATATAAAAGAACACAACCCCACCACCAACTGCTATAAAATAAAACCAATCAATAAAGGCCCAGGTAAAGGGGCCAGCTACAAAAATAGGGTTGGCGAAGTTCAGTGAAAAACCCTGACCGATTAATTTTACAATGGTTAAGATTACCAAAATCCCAATCCCGACAAAGACTGAACCAAAGGTTAATCTTACAATTCTGCTCCGGTATTTTGGATAAATTGGAAATTCATAAGCGGAATCAGCGTGTCCGCCTAGTATAACGATTTTTCGAGTTTCGACTGCGGGCTTTACTTTTCCAAATGTATTCCAAGAAGATTTTTTAGGAAAGAGCCAATCCACCGCTTCCCTCATGAGAAGGAGTTCTGAAAAGATGGAGAGTACTCCAACCCCTATAAGGACGAGTGTTAGAACTGGAATGAAAAGATATGCAATATATGCTCCAAGAAGACTGATTAGTGCGATATATATACAGCCTCTAGGATATGCACCTGGGTGGCATGTGAAATCATCTCGGAACGTCTCATCAGCGAAGGATTTTATTTCTTTTTCAATCATCTCTAGTCCTTCGTACTCTTTTGGAGTCGCAGAAGAGCGAGGTCCAATCTCCTCACATACACGCTTAATGAAATTGTACATATAGTCGCGACATGTATCGTCACATTTCATTCTGCACCAACTCTCAAAGAAATATAATAAAAGATCAACCTCTGAAATTATTTTAATCATTTGATCCTGTAAGGAACCACACACTTTTTATCGCTCATTTCCATTTTTTTTCTGTGTGAAGTATATGACCGAGAAGAATACCATGATGGCAGCCATGTTTCATGGATCGAAAAATGTTGTTTTAGAAGAAACGGTGATACCTAAAATCTCGGATGATGAAGTTTTAGTTAAAATCAAAGCGGCAACAACGTGTGGGACGGATAGGAAGTTATATTTAAGACCTGGAAAGAAATATCCAGCGTACTTCAAACCACCGACGATTTTCGGGCATGAAATAGCTGGAGAAGTTTTTCAAATCGGGAAAAATGTTACGGGTTATGAGATTGGACAACCCGTTTATGTGCATGACTCAGGTCCCTGTTTGAAATGCTTTTATTGTAAAATAGGTCGGCATAGCTTATGTGAAAATATTACCTGGAGTTGGGGTACCTGGACAGAGTACCTCAAAGTTCCCAAGGAAATCATTCGATGTGGGAACATGGTTCCATTTAGCACGAAAGACCTCTCTTTCGCAGAAGCAGCTTTAACCGAACCTTTATCGTGTGTTCTAATGGCAGTTGAACGCTCAAATATCATGTTAGGGGACACAGTAGTTATTAATGGGGCAGGACCCATTGGGCTTTTTTGGACAAATTTAGTGAAAAATAAAGGAGCAAAAATTATTCAGGTTGACCTCAAAAAAGAACGATTAGAAATTGCAAAACGAGCTGGCGCGAATGTGATTTTAAATGCCAAAGAAGAGGAGGATATAATTCAGACCGTGAAAAATCATACCCCGGAGGGGCGAGGGGCGGACGTGGCAGTTGAAGCTGTTGGATATCCCGAGACTTGGGAAACAACTGTCAAAATGGCGAGAAAAGGAGGATTAGTGAATCTATTCGGAGGCCCACCCCCTACTTCAGATTTCACAGTCAACACAGGCTTGTTGCATTATAGCGAATTAACTCTTATGGGGGTATTTCATACCACACCCCGTTATGTACAAGCCTCTATTAATTTATTAGCAAATGGTAAGGTCGATACAGATATTTTTCTTACAGATGAAAAGAAATTATCAGAACTTGACAAGATTTTAGATAATTTAGTAAATCAAAAGGGTATCAAAACCGCGATTTTTCCTTAAAGAATTAAAAGGTGAGCAATTATGGAAATTCCGAGAGAGAAACTTTTGGAAATGTATAAAAAAATGTTATTAATTCGGTATTTTGAAGAACGAGCCTATGAAATTTTCGGAACCGGTGTCATTGCTGGAACATTACACACCTATTTAGGGCAGGAAGCAATAGCAGCGGGGATTATATCTAATTTGAATGATGATGATTTTATTACAAGCACACATCGAGGGCACGGGCATGTCCTTGCCAAAGGAGCTTCTCCCGATCGCATGATGGCGGAATTATTTGGAAAGGAAACCGGGTATTGTAAAGCAAAGGGCGGTTCCATGCATATTGCGGATTTTAAGTACGGTATTCTC
>JAEOSY010000355.1 GCA_016840125.1 Candidatus Helarchaeota archaeon
ATGTACTTTTATAAGTACTTCATTATCCTTGGGTATGGGTTTGGGAATCTCTTTGAGCACAAGAACTTCCGGAGGTCCGTATTTTGTCCAGACTACCGCTTTCATGAGTTCACTTTTTACGATAAAGTCCACCTGCCGCTAGTACAAATTCCAGATGCTTCATAGCGGCAGGTGCATCGTGTTGCTAGGTTTTATTGTTTAGCTCCTCCTAATTACTCATGTTACTTACGAATTCCTCGGCTGCTCTGAGATCGTCTTTATTGGGTCTGCCTTTGTTCATTCCACCAAAGTATTTTAAGAAACTGTTTTTATTAAAACCTTTACAAAAGAACTCACCAACAATATCAGCATTTTTCTCCTCAAGCTTCTCTTTTAAGTCGTTATGAAACTTTTTCATGATCACGCCAGAGGTTGAAAATACGAAGACTTTCTTTCCATTGAGATTTGGCAATTTATCTGCTAAATTCAATAAAGATATGTGATGTTTATAAGAATATATTCCTGAGCCAAATCCTATCAGATCGAATTCTCCGAGCTTGTTTAGGTTACATTCTTTGGGTTCTATTAATTCTGCATTCAATGTTTTAGCCATTCTTTCTGCAATCTTTCTTGTGTTTCCCACATGCACGGATTTACATATTATTAGAGATTTCATTTGAATTTCCTCCTTTGTATTTTTTCTTGATCTTATTTTATAATCTCATTTATGATACCGATATGTTCACTTTCTCTCCTACAGAACTATCTTGAGTCGATTTCTTCTCCGGTACCTTCACACCTTTCACCAATAGCCAACCGGCAAGCGCAAATTCCCCGATCACGGCAATTACCACACCCGGGGAGGATAATATTGCTAAGTCTGGAAGCAGAAAATATTGGAAACATTCTATCAGATGGCAAACACCAGCAAGCAATACCAAGATACCCAAAATCTTGGGAAAGTAGTTCGACTTGTACATCAAATATCCCGCAGGAATAAGCCAGGGGCCAAAACTCACTATCTGGGCGATTCGATATCCAATTTCCCACGAATCAATATATAACATTACCTGAGCATTCAACTGTTCGGTTGTAAATAGCGCCGAGTAGTAATCACTGTTTAAAAGATGCTGTGCTGTAAAGAGGTTAAGTGTATTGAGGCACTCTATCGCAACACCAACCGCAATGATTACTAGCATAAGTGTTGCCAGGTTTTTGTTAACAGGCTTGAGGACCACATATAAAGCTATACCCAACAATAAAAAGAACATCTCTGAGATAAGCCAAAGCACATTGGCACCGCTGAATAGTGTTCCATTAGCCATAATATTGTTTGCGGTCTCTGCAGCATTCCCAGGAACAATAATGCCTGTGCGAATGACCTGAGCTATTATTCCAAATAATATTACACCCAGATACATCAATCCAGCAATTCGTGCCTTCTTTTTAAGTTCCTTTCCATTACCATTTGCGATCGAAGTTTCATTATCCGTAACTTTTTCCGATTTTTTTCCAAAGATTTTTTCAAACACATTTATCACCTACATCCTATTTGATTTCTAATTTATCATATCGTCAAAAAAATACAAAGAATTTGACCCTTGCATACGTGGTAGTTTAAATACCCAGAAGCATATTCGGATTTTGATAAAATGAGAAAATTAACACTACAAATAGAACCGCACGAAATGATGAGAGAAGGACTAAAACCGTTGCTAAAGATCATTAATTCCTATGAGATCTTGGAGTCGCTAAAGATCGACTGGGAAGAAGGAATATGCATAGACCTGATCGAATTTCATTTTAATGAGGGTGTATCGATTGATGATATAAAATTCATTGGTGATATGGAAATTCTAAGTGTTCTAAAATCCGATAGAAATAAACATACTTGTCTAGTAAAACACCGTGAACCTGAAGATTCCAAAGAGATTTTCAAAGAATTCGATCTGGATCTAATTTATTCTACACCGTTCATAATTTCAAATGAGAAATGTACCTTTAGTGTAATTGGTGATAATAAAAATCTTAACAGATTTATTGAGTTAATAAAAACACATGCTGGAACAATCGAGAACATGTCTTTTAAAAAAGCGGCCTACCAGAAGCATGATATTCTTTCAGTTTTAACCGAGAAACAGAAGGAAATCCTTATCGCTGCTAAAAAGCATGGATACTATAAATATCCCAGAAAAATTGATTCAGGTGGCTTGGCACAAAAAGTCGGGATCAGTAAAGGGACAGCACTAGAGCATCTGAGAAAAGCCGAAGAGCGACTAATGGAAAATATATTGGTTGGGTATTGAAAAAGATGATTAATCATGCTATTTTAATTACCACATTTCCCTTTTTGTGACCGGAATCAACATACCTGTGAGCCTCAACCATCTGTTCAAGTGGATATCGTCTATCTATAACTGCTTTGAATTTTCCCGCTTTCATTAAGTCATTCAGCAGATCAAGATGTTCAGGAATAGACTTTGGACTTCCAGCATCCACGGACATATATTTACCATTCTTGGCTAACACTTTTTTAACCTGTTCTTTTAATTTTGAGCTTTTCTTTTCTCCAACGGCATCAAAGATTAGATCATAGCGCTCTCCTTTGCTTATAACATCCTCTTTAGTGTAATCAATAACCTTGTCGGCACCCAAAGATTTCACAAACTCCAAATTCTTAGTGCTGCAAACACCAGTAACTTCCGCACCAAAATACTTTGCAAGCTGCACCGCGGTAGTTCCATTTGCTCCGGAAGCGCCATAGACAAGCACTTTTTGGCCGTTTTGGATATTTGCTTTCTTTATGAAATGCCCAGCTATGATTCCTCCATAAGCTACTGCGGCGGCTTCCTCAAAGCTTACATTAGACGGTTTTTTCACCAGACACTCTTTCTCAGAAATACTTTTATATTCAGCATAAGTCGCAAAACTTAAACCAGTCATCCCATAAACCGAGTCACCCTTCTTAAATCGTGTAACATCCTTACCTATTGATTCAATCTCTCCTGCCAGAACCATACCTAGAATGGGTTGTCTTGGTTTTTTGAAACCTATCGCAAGACTCATCATAAATCCTAGAAGCGACCAGCGCGGAAGTTTGAAACCACGGACAATACAG
>JAEOSY010000031.1 GCA_016840125.1 Candidatus Helarchaeota archaeon
GTGGTCTGTGATGCGTTGCAGCTAGACCCAAAACCCTACCTGATCTCGGAGGCCTTGATCTTGGATGTAGGGGGACTAACCACCATTGTATCCTCGATTCCTAATATGATAGTAGGTCAGGCTGCTGGCTATGATTTTATCACCTTTTTCTTGATGTTCGCTCCATTTGTGCTGATTGCTAGTATCATTGCTATTTATTTTTTAAAACGAGTCTTCTCTAAGGAACTAATACCCAAAGGCCGAAAAAGGGTGAGTACCGAGACCATCAGTTTCCTCGACGAATGGAGTGTCGTGGAAGACAAGACTCTTTTTTATCGGGCGGCGGGGATCCTTGTCATAGTTTTGATAGGCTTTTCAATTGGTGAGCGTCTTGGTGGTCCATTTGCTCATATGACGTCAAGTCAAGTTCTTGCATTTGTTGCCATATTGGGTGCGAGTTTAGCTCTTTTTATGAGCGGTATTGAACCAGAACGGGTTTTTAATGAAATAGAGTGGTCTGCATTATTCTTTTTTTCATCCTTATTCATAGTGGTGAAAGGAGCGGCCGAAGCGGGATTACTCACTGATTTAGCATATCTTCTTGCCAATATTGCAGGGGATAGTCTTCTAGGAATAAGTTTGCTACTTTGTTGGATTGGAGGAATTGCGTCCAGTCTGGTTGACAACATACCTATCACTGTAGCTTTCTTGCCGGTTATTGAAGAATTACCAAGCGTTTCAAGCAATTTTGGAATGAATGGAGTGCCCCATGAATCATTGTGGCGCAGTCTCATTCTAGGCGCCAACCTGGGAGGCGGGTTTACCCCCATAGGTAGCCCCTCCAACATTATTGCTCTAAATATGTTTTATCGAGTGACTAAGAATTCTCAGAAGCAATCTGAATTCTTTAAAACTTTTTTACGCGTTGGTATCATGTTGTCAGTAATCCTCATGAGTGTTGCGACCCTTTATATATCATTATCCTTATTCTTCGGCGCCTCTGTAGTTGGCGCGTTAACCATAGTTATCGGGATAGGTGCATTATTGGTTTGGATTCGACCCTGGAAGTACTTTCATATGCGGAAAAAAGGATGAGTCAAACATCTTTAAAAAACCTATTACCAAATATGGGGAATATATTCAACTTCTAGATTGTAACTGACATATATACCCTAATAGGAATCTATAGCGTATACGTTTATTGTTGAAAGATATTGTTGACTAATATCATTAATTACTGTCCTGTACCATTCGTGTAGAAAAAACTAATCGTAGAGAAGCGTTGTTTTACGCTCTGTACTACTTATTGGGAAATCAAACTAATCATAATGTGAGAATTCAAACATATAAGAAATTTAGAATATTCTGAAAAATTTGATTTGGTTTAGTTCACCTGTATCTATTAAAAATAAAGATAAAAAAATACAATTCCCCTAAATATCTAACATAGGATTACAATTTTAAGATCATTAAGATAGATGGAGTGACTTCAATTTGAGCCAAAAAGTTATTATAATCGGATCCGGACCAGCTGGACTGACTTCAGCTATATATACAGGGAGAGCGGGACTTGAACCACTAATTATTGCAGGAGTTCCATCAGGGGGGCAACTTATGTTAACTACGGTTGTAGAAAACTTTCCGGGATTTCCAAAAGGGATAGATGGGCCGGAACTTATGAAAATGATGAGAGAACAAGCGGTTCGGTATGGGGCAGAAATTATAGAGGATAATGTAACATCTGTAGAATTTACTACAAAACCTTTCAAAGTGACAACAAGTACAGATACCTATGAAGCGGATGCCGTAATTATTGCAACTGGAAGCTCCGCTCGCTGGCTCGGTTTGGAATCTGAACAGAAATTAATTGGACGGGGAGTTTCTAGCTGTGCGACTTGTGATGGATTCTTTTTTAGAAACCGAGAAGTAGTAGTTATTGGGGGAGGAGATAGTGCGATGGAAGAAGCCTTGTATCTAGCTAATTTAGCGAGTAAAGTCACAATCATCCATCGGCGGGATCAATTAAGGGCGTCGAAAATTATGCAAGAGCGGGCTTTAAAGCATGAAAAGATTCAATTTATGTGGGATTCTGTTGTAACCGAAGTTCTTGGTGAAACCCGTGTAGAAGGGGTAAAAATAAAAAATGTGAAGTCAGAAGATATCACAGACCTTAAATGTGATGGATATTTCATTGCAATTGGCCATGAACCAAACACAAAGATATTTGAGGGCCAGATTGAATTGGACGAGCAGGGATACATAAAAACCAATGGTACTCGAACGAATATAGAAGGAAGAGTCGTTGCAGGTGATGTTTGGGATTATCGATACCGCCAAGCTATAACCGCGGCCGGAAGCGGATGTCAAGCTGGAATGGATACCGAAAAGTGGCTCAGTGAACAGGAATAATCATAAATTGGGTTCATACTGAACTCATTTGGAGTAGAGCATACAGCGCTAGATTGACTTCAGTACTTTAGAAAAAGATATTTTGAATGAGACGTTCTTTTATCTATGGAATTTTTTGATGCATTCAGTGATAAATACGACCTCATGATAACATGGCCACAACGTATTGAACGGGAACGGCCATTTTTTCAAACTATTTTCAACAAATATCATGTTACAA
>JAEOSY010000356.1 GCA_016840125.1 Candidatus Helarchaeota archaeon
GGAATCCGGCTCCCAGATTGCACTAAAATTTGTTCCGATTCTTTTGTTCCGATTCTTTGGATATCACAACCTTGCCTGAACCGTGGTTATTCTCAATATATCGGTATCTGGGTGATGTTTGGTTTTCTGACAATTTTAGAACATTAGAGCCGTCCTTTTGGACTTGATCTATCCTTCTCCCTTTTTAGCATTTGAGGATTTAGATCCATATTCAGTGACACAATTACTATTTGTATACATCGCCCGATTTAAAATTTTTATGATAAACACTTCGCCAACGAGGTTGCGAGGTCATATTCTAAATTTCTATCGCTACGCACGGATTTCCTTCCTTCTAAACATTCTAAATAAAAAATGTTATATAAAAACCACATAATATTAGGAAGTTAATTTCATATTGTTATCATTTTCATCTGATATTATTTCTTTGCAGTGCTGCATATAGGCTATAACCTACTGAAATCAGATGGAATTAAAAATTTAATAGGCTTATTTATGATTAGGTACAACTTTTGCATCTTGCAATGAAAGAAATTTAAGAATGATAATTATGTTTCCAGTTCATTCGAGGGAGGTTATCCAATATGAAAAAGACAATCACTAATATTCTCCTAACTACACTTGCTCTTGCCTGTTTTCTCCTTTGGCCTGTTTCCGCTATTGCTATTCCGACGCTGGGCGTTGCTCCTGGAGAACCAGGAAGCGGCGGAGTTTATTATGGTCCGACACCGGACTCGAGTTCGTATCAATGGGTGTTTGCCGATACTTTTGTAGGGGGTGTCGATGGATTTGCAATGCCTTCCACTGGAGGATTGCTGTCAATTTGGTATGGGGCTAACAGTGGTTCACCGGATCGGACTAAAGACATTTGGATAGCTACTACCTCTGCTGGAGGTGGTGGCTTTAAATTTGGTGGCGAAACTTTCGCACTGGATAATAATCTTGCTGTTGCCAGCTATAAAGAAGACGTATATGGTCTTTATCTTGGAACTCTTAATAATCCCAATCCCCTTATAGGAGAATGGGAAGAACTTAATGTTGGTGAATTTGGCACCGGGAAAAAAGAGTTTTACGTTTTAACAGCCGAGATAGAATACTCAAATTTTGTAGCTGGTGATTGGATGTATGCGGCTATAACCGGCAGCCCAATCTCTGATTTCTCACCTAAAACCACATCGTCTACAAATTCAGTTGATCCTGTTCCAGAACCGTCCACTATGCTTCTTTTTGGCACTGGAATAGCTGGCCTTGCTGGTTGGGGAAGAAGGAAATTCTCAAAGAAATAAACGGAACATCACTGTAAATGTAAAAAGGCAGAATCAGAAATGGTTCTGTCTTTTCTTTTAGGCCTAAATCTTATCACAAGTTGGGTTTGCTGCTGTTTACCGATAAAAAAATACGCACTTTCCAAACCACATATATCTCCAACTTTATTTCAGGGATTAGCTTCGCTCCAAAACCTTAGATATCCAAAAAATTTTTGATTAAGAAATTCAGCTTCATCCGAGTATAACGGCTGTTCAAGAAACCCTGCATAGTATCTATAAAAAGATATTATTCCTAGCATTGATATTTTGAGCAATATCAAATATATTCTGCATAAATTCTGTTGAGCTGTATAATTAAAGCTAAAGGATCTTATTCTTATTGAAAAAGGGAGACCGTCACGATGAAGAAAAGAGCTATGGCTTATTGGGGTGTTGTTTGTCCCGGATGTAATATTGGTAGGAAATATCCAAATTCGTTTATAGGTAAACGGGTAGTTGAACATTGGAAAAAAGGTTGCCCCGTACGTGAAGCTTATATCGAAGTGTTCGGAGAAAAGGAAGAAAAAAACAGAGATAATATTGAGCACGACAAAGATTGATGTCCTCTGTAAAATCAATTGCACCTGATCGTCAACATTTGAGGACTATCAGATATATTATGCAATTATTCCGGTAAATCGCACTATTGTAAGAACTGGCAAGCTGTACGACATAAAACCTGTTTTATCGTTTATTATTAATTAGTTATATGTCTATTTAGTTTCTTATATTTCTTCTGTTGTCAAGCTTTTTTTAATCTCAAGGCCATGGCGCCGCATCAC
>JAEOSY010000357.1 GCA_016840125.1 Candidatus Helarchaeota archaeon
CCAGCTGGTAGGTTCGTTAGCAATTTCCTTGAGCATTTCTTTACGATTAAGGAAGATTCTGCTGATACGCTTCAGCACGTTGTTTTTTGAATCCATCAGACATGCCACCCCAATTCTTCAAATTCGCGATACATACTAAGGAACAAACCCTGGCCCCAGGGAATTGCATATTCACCTCGGGGAGTTCCAATAGGATCTGTCCCCGTTCCTCCAGAAACCCAGTGTAAAATACCAAAACCATCAACTTTCGCAACGACCGCATCAAAGGCAGCTTTCGCCATGGTTTCATTTCCTGCATTTATCCAAGAACCATTGATATTTTTCAACTTCGCAACGGTAAAAGCAAATAATGTGCTGCAGGAGGTTTCTAAGTAGGTGGATGTGTCATTTACCACCGTGTGCCATAAGCCTGTTGCATTATCCTGATATTCATCAAGACTTGCCAGCATCGTTAATACAGTATTTAGTAGATACGAATAATTTGCGTGTGTATTTGGGAGGATCCCTAAGAGTCTGGCAATTGCCCCAGTCGCCCAGCCGATACCTCTTCCCCAGAGAAGTGGATCTTTAAACCCTTCAGTCTCACTCCAGATATGCGCAACGAGGTTGGTCGTTGGGTCTTGTAAAAAGCGAAGATGCATATCCACTTGATGCACCGCTTCATAGGTTAGCGTATCATTTCCGAGTAGCACTCCCACCTGCGCCCAAAAAGGCACAATCATGTACAAATGGTCTATCCAGAGCTCTGGCTTATTGCTCACATGACTAGATCCCCCTATCAACCGTGTTCCATTCACCCAAATTCTATCAGAGGACCGAAGATACTCGAGATTATTGAGAGCTGCCTCTAGATATTTAAGATCACCCGTGCGATTGTAGAACTCTAAGACACTTAGTCCGATCGCAGTACTGTCTCCGACGGTAATATCTCCATGTCCAAATCCTCCCTCCGATGTCTGGGTGCGGATTGACTGGTCCACCCAGGTTTGAGCAAAAGATAAATACTTCTCATCGCCCGTCACATTATATGCATCTAGAAGCCCATGAACACAAATGCCCTTCCCCCAATCCGTAAAAATGGAATAATCCAATTCATTCATTGTATAATCTGCCACCCGTCTTAACACATTTTTCTGGCTCTGCTGGATATAGAATGGTATTGCAATAATCAGAGGAAAAATCAAAATAATCAATAAAAAAATCACGAATGCTGTTTTTCGCGAGAGTTGGGGCATGAATCTCATCCTTCTCCATTGATTTTCAAATAATATATTTTCAAAGTTTTTTTATGTTTAAATTCTTTCCTAATATTAGCATGAATTAGATTCTTTCTTTGAAGAAATTAAGGACTTTATCGGAATTGGAACAGGTAATAAGGCAACTTAAGAAGTTGGAACCCGACGATTTTCGCATTTTAACGGCGATTGAGAAAGGGATGCAAAAGTACAAACATGTACCCATTTCTGATATTAGTAATCGCACAAAATTTGATGCAGAGTATGTAAATTATTTGCTTGATCACCTCCATAAAATGGAACTAATCAATCGTTGGTCTGGAAAATATGTAGGCTATCATGTAAACCAACACGGCTATGATTGTTTAGCTCTCAACGTTCTTGTTCAATCTGATATTATCGTATCGTTCGGGAAATCTGTCGGAATCGGAAAAGAGGCAGATGTCTATGAAGGACAAACACCCAAGGAGGAGGTAGTTGCGATTAAGATCCACCGTCTAGGACGGACAAGTTTTCGCCAAACGAAGCGATATAGGGATTATACGATTGATAAACACCATCTCTCTTGGCTATATACCTCACGGCTTGCTGCAGAAAAAGAATACGAAGCTTTGGAAGTTCTCCATAGGTTTAAAATAGCAGTACCGAAACCTTATGGGCAAAACCGGCATATAGTTGTAATGAGTAATATCGTGGGCGATGATCTTTTTACTATCAAGGAAATAAAGCGCCCAGACAAAATTTTTGATAAAATTCTTAAGAATATTAAAAAATCATACCAAAAAGCTCAGATTATTCACGGCGATTTGAGCGAATTTAATATTATAATAACTCCAAAACTTAAGCCTCTTCTGATTGATTGGCCACAATGGGTAAGTATCACGCATCCCAACGCGCTATTTTATTTAGAACGGGATATAACAAATGTATGCAATTTTTTTGAAAAAAAATTTGATATCATCTCCGATCCTCACTTTTTATTAGAAAAGATCATGAAAAAATGAATCTTCTTTTTACGAGAAATTTATGAGGGGGGAATACGAACCTAGGAGTAGATGGTATCCAAAATCATCATGGGGCTCGATATTCTCCCGATGGGGTCCTCATCTTCAAAATCCAAACCGAAATATGCGGGTATTATTTTTAGTGAGGACAAGATCTTATTCAAAGATGAGGAACTGACCCTAAGAAAGCTCACCAAAGTTTTAAACAAATATAAGCCAGACATTCTAGCAGTAGATAACATTTGGGAATTAGCACCTAATCAAGAAGCTCTGCAACATACATTAAAAGGTTATCCTCCGCTTCAACTTGTCCAAGTGACTGGGTCTCCAGCACACGGAATGCAACCCGTTCATAAATTGGCAAAACGGTGTGGAATTCAATTAACTAGTCATCCATCACCCATTCAAACTGCAGAGATTTGTGTAAGACTTGTGCAAATTGGAATAGGGTATGAGGTCCGGGCTTTTGAAAAAGAGACTCAGATCCGCATTTCACGAACCCGAAATATAGGACCGGGAGGATGGAGTCAAAATAGATATCGCAGACATTCCCACGCAGTCATCCTCCAAGCAACTCGTGAGCTTCAAACCCAGCTGGATGAACAGGGGATTGAATACGACCTATCTGTGCGAAAAGCGGATTATGGTTTGGATCGAAGTGTATTCAACGTCTATACCGCAATAGAAGAAGTCCTTTCAGCCATTAAACCTTACAGTGGATCCACAATTCAGATCAAAATAACTCCAATAAAGAAGAAAGAACTTGAATTTATACCTTTAACAGCTAAAGAAGATGAACATCCTCCGTTAAAGAGTATTATTGTCGGAATTGACCCTGGAACAACTATTGGTGTTTCTATTTTAGATTTAAACGGATCTATCCTCGCACTGCGAAGTGGTAAAAACTTATCTCGGAGAGATATCATAAAATACATTTCAAATTTTGGCTCCGCCATAATAATTGCAACTGATGTCTCTCCATTACCAAAATACGTTGAAAAAGTAGCGAATACGTTTAATTCGATCATTTATCGTCCTCGTAAATCCATGAAAGTGTCCGAAAAACAAGAAATAGTCACGAATTATACTGAAAAATTTAACCGGAAAGTGTCTGATGCGCATATTCGCGATTCTCTTGCCTGTGCAATTAAAGCCTATCTTTCCTATCACAATATATTCAAAAAGATTCAAAAGCGGATTCAAGAGATGAACGTTGATGTTCAACTGGAGAAAGTTAAGGTGCTAGTAATGAGGGGTTATTCCATATATGATGCGATTTCAATCTTGACTTTCCAACCTGAAGAGGAAGAAGATTCTGGAATAGAAGAACAACAAGAAGCTGACAATGAGAAAATAAAAAATTTAAATGAGAAAATCTATCTACTTATTGATAGAAACCTTCAACTTAAGCGGAATAGAGAGGAATTAATTCAAAAAAATGAAAATCTAGAAGCTGAATTGGAGCTTCATAAAAATCAACTCTCAGATTCGCAGGAGAAAATTGAACAGGTTCGATCAAAATCCTTTTATCGCTTACGAGGAGAACGCTTGATCCGAGCCCAAGAAAAAGAAATCAATACGTTACGGAAATATAATTCGGAACTACGGAATAGAATTCTAGAATTACAGGAGGAAAT
Organism: Candidatus Helarchaeota archaeon; assembly: GCA_016840125.1. Next base: position 3,877 of record JAEOSY010000357.1, read on the forward strand.
TTCAAAGTTTGATACTCGATCGGTCATATTAGAAGAATTGGAAAGGGAAAAGGCAGCTAATAAAATTATAATTTTGAAAGTTGTTGAAAATTTTTCAAAAGAATGTCTTGAATCCGTTGAAATTAACCCGAGTGATGTCCTTTATATGCTAGATGGGAGTGGAGGTGGGAGTTCAACTGCAGAGCAACTTATCGAAAGCGAGATTAGCGCTATTATAACAAATACATTATCGCATACCGCATACGAGCAATTTCGCTATTCCCGGATAACGGTAATTCCGACCGATGACATTTTACCCCATTTGAAAACCAAAGGTGGAATCTATTATCTTGAAAAATCGCTATTCGATCAAAAATTGAGAGTACATAATCAAAAACAAACCGAAATGAATCGCCAAGAAGCAGAAAGCTGGCTTAAAAATCTTGTATCCGAGTATCGAAAACGGAAGGATAAAACCTAGTAATCTCCTCTTCCAAGGGCCGTGATATCCGGCTTTATAAAAAGGATGTTATTTCCGCGTATGAAAATTTCTCCAAATCGTGCAACAGATTCGCCATCTTCTAATTCCTCTGCTTCGCTTAAGACCAAATTCATATAAGCATCGGTTTCAATTAATCGCCCTATATATTCATGCCCCGTCTTCAGGCGCACGAGAATTTTGTTATTAACCGACCTCTGCAAGGTTTTCAAAGGATTTCTTTCAACACTTCCTTGTTTGCTAGCCCTATTTTTCATACTTTCATTTACTCCTTTTAAAAGTCGTTATCACGCTAAATATTCTAAGCCTTTATTAGAACTATTATATATCAACCGTTAATAAAAACCTTTTTTAAACTTATTTCTATAAAATCACAGAATCTACAGGATAAAAACTTTATTTTTGGTTACCAAGATATTATCTAAGAACAGAAATAGAGTAACCAATAATTCAATCTAAGATGTTTTTTGGTGTAAAAAATGGCTACACAGGTGGAACTGGCTAAGAAAGGGTCCGTAACAGACGAGATGAAATATGTTGCAAAACAAGAGAATCTATCCATTGAAAAGATCAGACAAGGGTTAATTGATGGGCGCATTATCATTACCAAAAATGTAAGACGTGAAAATGTAAAACCACTTGCAATTGGAGAAGGCACTACAACAAAAGTTAATGCAAATATTGGTACCTCCGCAGAAATCTGTGATCTTGAGTTTGAATTGGAAAAAGCAAGAATATCATCCAAATACAAGGCTGATACATTAATGGACTTAAGTACTGGTGGTGACTTAGACGAGATAAGGGGAAAAATTCTAAAAGAAATTGATATTCCGATTGGAACCGTCCCCATTTATCAAATGGCCATTGAGATGTTGAACCAAAAGAAGGCCATTGTGGATATGACTGAAGATCTGATGTTCAACATCATTGAACGTCACGCGAAAGACGGTGTCGACTTCATGACACTGCATTGCGGTGTCACAAAGAGTATAACTGATTATTTAAAGAAATACCCGCGTTTGATGGGTATGGTTTCGAGGGGTGGAACTTTCCTAGCTGCATGGATCCTTCATAACGACTCCGAAACTCCAATATATTCAAATTATGATTATCTCCTTGAGCTTGCTAAAGAATACGATTTTAGTATCAGCTTAGGTGATGGACTGCGTCCTGGTTGTATTTTCGATGCATCTGACTGGTCCCAAATGACTGAATTACTCACCATTTCGGAATTAGTAAAACGGGCTCAAGCGGCTAATGTGCAAGTTATGGTTGAAGGACCGGGGCATCTTCCACTTGATCATATTCAATCAAATATGCGGCTTCAAAAATCGCTATGTAATGGAGCTCCTTTTTATGTATTGGGACCCCTAGTTACCGAAATCGCTCCTGGATACGACCATATTACCTGTGCTATTGGCGGGACTTTAGCTGCTTTATCAGGTGCTGACTTCCTCTGTTATGTGACCCCAAGCGAACACCTTGGGCTTCCTAACTTGGAAGATGTAAAGAATGGGATTATCGCCTCACGTATCGCAGCACATGCTGCTGATATAGTGAAACTAGGGACGAGAGCTTCCGATTGGGATTTACAAATGGCAAAGGCCCGCGCTAATTTGGACTGGGAGACTCAATTTAAGTTAGCGATCGATGAGGAAAAAGCACGAACTATCTTTTCACGTGATCGGGAAGTGAAGCCCGACCAAGAGGATCAAGTTCCGTGCACAATGTGTGGCGAATTCTGTGCATTAAAAATACTTTCTAAATTCCTCGGAGTAAAAAAAGAACCTTTGAAAAAATGCTGATTAAACTTTAATGGCACCTGCCATTTTCCTTGACTTCATAGAAAGATCTCGATATTCATCCCAATCTGGTAATATATTTGCAGCATTTTCAAAAAGTTGGGCGGCTTCCAAATACTTTTGCTTCGCCGCTCCTCGATCCCCATTTTGCATCGCAAATAAAGCCTCACTCCTAAATACCTGCCCCTTAAGATAATAAGATCGCGCCCGGACTATTTTCAACCGACTCATATCCCCAAGCTCTGAAACGAATTCTGCTTCCAAATTACTATGAATTTCCGCTGTCCCAAAATTTTCAGCAGCTTTTGAATATTCTTCGTTTAGAAAGGCAATTTGTGCCACACATATATTTTCATATGCTAAAAGAAGGTGTAGTTTGCTTTTTAACAGAGTTAATTCCGCTCGTTTTGCGACATCCTGCACTAATTTATCGTATTCTCCAATCGCATTTTTCTGATCTTCAATCGCTTGCTGATAATTAGTTAACGCCTTCGCTTTATTCCCTTTATAGAAGAAACTCGTAGCTATACTTTGGAAATAATTCGCCAGTTCAATATAATGGTTCCCCATTATCCGGCTTCGAGTCTCAAGATTATCTTCCTCTAATAAATCAATTGCTTTCATAAATTGCGAGGCTGCATTTTTGTGACTCTCTGCTGCTCTCTGAAATTTTGACTGTTGGAATAATTTATGCCCCTGTTCTTCGTAACCTTTTGCGAGGTTCCAAATTTCTAAAAATTTCTCATTCATTTCAGACTTACCACTTATATATAATTAGATCCTTCCATCTAATTCTTTTGGTTCTAATTTAAAATAAATAGGTTCTCTTTAAACACTATTATAGAAAAATTAAAAAAAGAATATAAGATAAACAAAAGAAAGAGGATTTTGAAAAGTATTTAATTTTTAATCCCACAAAAAGGCGAAAAAAATGACATCTGACACGTCCACCCCTCCACGAACAAGTCGTGAAACAAAATTTTCCACAAATTTTCTTTGGACTGCTGCGATTATGATTGGTTATAATCTAATTGTCTTTATTGGATATTTTCTTAATTTATACTCCATTGAGTATACCCTTGCAGTAGCCATAGGATTGACTGTTCCTGCTATCATTCTCACTGTAATAGGCACAAAAATGCAACGAAAGAAGAAAATCGATGAAAAAGAAGTATCCACAATCTATCGAAAATTATTTAATGTCGCAGGTGGGGTGGTAATGGCCATAATTTGTTGGATATTCGGACCTTGGATTGTCTTTTTTGTTATGGCTGGTCTTGTATATGCTTATGGGCTTCACGAAATCGTCCTTTGTAAATTAGATACTCCAATTTGGTTTTCGGATGCACTTGCTGCCCTTGGCCGCCAAGCTGAAGAAAAAGAGATGTTTCTTGAACCTCTATCCGCTTTAGTATCATTCCTCATAATCATTTTCATTCCAACAGTTCTCTTCCAATTTTTAGGGAATCCACAATTCTGGGCTCCCCTCGTAATTATTTTCATTATTGCTACAATTTTGTGGGGAATTGGTGATTCACTTGCCTATTATTTTGGTACTCGCTATGGAAACCACAAATTACCTTGGAATAAGAAAAAATCCGTTGAAGGAAGTTTGGCAATGGCGATTTTCGGAGTAATCCTCGCCTTGATTCTTCTTTCAGCCCCCATTTTTAATTTATTTGGACTCTCTACTCCCTTAATTGGAGGTATCTGGTGGATCCTACTAGCAATCTTAACAGGCTTCTTTGGCGCTTTCATCGAGAGCTTGGAGTTACCGTTGAATGATAATTTCACCACTCCCACTTTTACTGCTATCTTTCTTTCAGTTTTACTGTTTTTACTAAGCTTCCCTTTCTAAATTCTGATCAAACCAATAGTAATATAAAAGAGTATCAATTAACAATCTTCATAGAAATGGTGGGATCTCAAATTGGCTCCGATTAATATTTATGTTGATGGTGGGTTGGTAATCTGTGGAATTCTTTTTGCCATTACTCTAGGATTGTTTTACTTCTATAAAGCAAGGAAACAGAATTTACGCATGCTATCAATAGCCGCAACAATGATTATTTTTAGTGGACTTTTTTATTTAGGCGTATGCCTGGACTTCTTCTCGATTATCTTGACAGGAACGAATATGGATAATACTACCGGTCTCCACGGAATTATCTCCTTCCTTTGGATATTTCCAGCCATTGTATGTGCGATGTATATTGGAGCTTCACTTATTCGACCTGATAAACGATACCTTATCCTATCAATCTATCTTGGTTTAGGTGCTGTGTTTGCAGTATTTCTCATTCTTGATCCGTTTGGTACTCTTGAATTTCGATATCCAACTATCCCAGGGACTGGCTTTATCAATTCATTTTTCAATATCACATCCCCTGGATTTATTATAGCCGTTATTTTCCTTCTCTCTCTTTTACTTTTTAACGGAATTGGATTCCTCCTGAAATCCTTCCAACTCAGTGGCACAATCAAGCGGAAATATATTATATTATCAGCTGCATTTATACTATTCTGCATCAGTGCTACGTTCGAGGGCTTCCTCGCGCCAGGCTTACTACTCTACACCGTGCGTGCGGGGGTACTAGTCAGTGCTGTGTTAATGTATTTTGGATTACGGGCTACCTAAATAATTAAAAAGAAGTACCTTTGATCAGTTTTTTCTCTAATTAGTTTATTTTACAAGTGTATAACAATTCGTTAGTTATTTTTATGACTTCACAGAGATTTTCCGAATTTAAAATAGTTCTGGTAAATAAATTAAATAGATTTTATAAAATAAGCATTTAAATCAAAAAATTGACTTCAATAGATTTAGAAACAGCTCACAGAGGTCTTGAAAAACAGCCGCAAAGATTAAAATACTATAATTACAATCTAATCGAAACTCAATTGGCTAAATCTTTTGCTTATTTAATTGACATATAATATTTTACAAATTTTTAGGTGTGGAAGAGTATTACTGCTAAAGTTGTCATTATCAAAGGAACCAATCCCTCTGAAATGATTCGGAATGGTCTCAAGTTCTTCGATAATTATCAGGATAAAATTTCTGGCAAAGATGTTATAATCAAGCCGAACCTAGGAGCTTGGAGCACTGCCTTGCCCAAGATCGCGAATAAGACCGTGGTTACTAGCAAGGAGGTCTTATTGGCAACGATTTCTCTCGTAAAAGAGTTAGGCGCATCTTCAGTAGCTATTGCAGAGGGTGCCTTCATTGACCTTGAGATGGATCCTATATACAAAGATATGGGTTTGCGAAAAGATCTAAAAGAGCAAAATGTTAAACTCGTTGATCTGGCAAAGGGTCCATTCCGAAAAGTTGAGTTATCTGATAAAACGTCAGTAGAAATTGCGGAATACATTCTGGATGCTGATTGCCTCATTAATATGCCTATGTTAAAAACTCATGGGCAGACCATTGTGTCAGTCGCAATAAAAAATCTCAAGGGCGCGCTCTCACACCAAAGTAAACGCACTTCCCATCGGAAAGATTTAGAGACAATGGTCGCACATCTCACTTCCGTGATAAAACCTACATTCAACATTGTGGATGGAATTGTTGGTTTAGACGGCTTTGGTCCAGTTCAAACAGGGACTCCTATAAAAGTTGGTGTTATAATCGTTAGCGATAACCTTGTCGCAACAGATGCGGTAGCCAGCTCTATCATGGGGTTCAATCCGCAAGATATTCCACATATTAAAATGGCTAATAATCTCGGGAATGGTCCGATCGAACTCTCTGAGATTGACATAGTTGGGGAGAGCGTTGAAATCGTGAAAGTTCCCTTTGAACCATCCCCCACAGGTTTCGCTATCTATGAGCATGCTTGTGGTTTAATACGCATACCTGAAGGGCAAATTCATGGGCGTTACACAAATCATTGGTGCTCAATGTGCACTATGAACTTTGTAGGGTCGTTGTGGGCTTTAAGAGACGATTGTGGTAATAATTATAAACAGAAAATATTTGTAGTTTCGGATCAAGCAGATCTTCCTGAACACTATGAAGGTCAGCTCATTTTATATGGGAATTGCCAAGCTCGTAATAAGTCAAAACTAAACGATGATGAGTATATTTTTATTAAGGGTTGCCCGCCGACCCAATTAGGGAATTATTCTGCTTTTGGGAAGGCACTCTATTCTAAACCACGATTTGTGTGGGGGCTGTTAAAACGGCTTTTGAAGACCTTAGTGGGGAGTAGTCTTCATCCATTAGAACACTGGACGGAGGAATCGCCGGAAGAATAATTAAAGTTAATTAAAGGGTGTTTTTGAAAAAATGACAGAACTAGCATTTGAAAAACTTTCAACTAAAATCGGAGAAATCGTAGGGTCCGATAATTATTCAAAAGCTAAATTTATACTCCACTCATACGCCGAAGATGCCAGTCCATTCCAGGGAAATCCGCCTGAGCTAGTGGTTCGACCCCAGAGCGCAGATGAAATATCCCAAATA
>JAEOSY010000358.1 GCA_016840125.1 Candidatus Helarchaeota archaeon
AGTTGAAAAATATCAATGGTTCTTGGATAAATGCAGGAAATGAAACCATGGCGAAAGCCGCTTTTGATGCGGTCGTTACGAAAGTTGATAATTTTGGTATTTTACACTGGGTCTCTGGAGGAACGGGGACAGATCCTATTGGAACTCCGCGAGGTGAATATGCAATTCCGTGGGGCCAGGGTTTGTTCCTTAGTATGTATCGTGAATTTGAAGAATTGGGGTGGCATGTCTGATGGATTCAAAAAACAACGTGCTGAAGCGTATCAGCAGAATCTTCCTTAATCGTAAAGAAATGCTCAAGGAAATTGCTAACGAACCTACCAGCTGGAAGTGGATTTTCCTCCTATTGGTTGGTATCTTAACTATGTTTGCTGTATATGCAATTCAGGTTCCATCAATGTTGACATCAATTCTCATTCTCGCCAGTGGTCTTCCTGATTACATGATCGTGTCCCTCTTTATGGTAGTGATGGTAATAGTGGCCATTCTCTACTTTATTTTCGTATTTATAGTCTATATTGTAGGAATCCGATTGAGAAAGGGAAACCAGCATCGTAGTTCTAAGGTTATTTTCAATCTTTATGTTTATAGCCTTTCACCCATTCTGTTATTAGCCACACAAATACCGTTTATTCTTATTTTTGGTGGACATTATACGCTCCTCAATCTAGCTCCTTTCTTTGCGTTCATCCTTGGCTTAACTGTCGGTTGGCATGCAGTAATACTTTATAATGGGATTCAAACTAATTCAACAATTACCCCCAAAGGGGCGAAAATAGTGACGATATGTTATCTTGGGAGCCTCGGGGCTTTAACTGGGTTCTTAATCTATGCAATACTCTATATTCCTTTCAGTATTACATGGCTTGGGGCTCTAGTATAATTATTCACTAAATCCTTCCATGTTTTCCAAGATATTCTTTTAGCTGCTCCATTTCCCGAATCACGAGTAAGGTCTCCATTGCCATCTCATGATATTGAGCATCTTTGGTTTCTTGAAACGCTTCCTGAGCCACATCGTGGCTCTCCCAGAGGGTTCTGGTAAAGTCCTCAATATTTTGGTAGGAAACATCCCCTTTTATCATTTTTTTGGTTTCTAGACCATTTAAAATCTCGGCAGCAGCTTTATCAGTTGTTTGAAGATTTGTTACCATCTCGTCGAATTTGTCGTTGAACTCTGAAAATCGTTCGCCCATATTCCGATTTATCTTTGTAACTTTCTTCGTGAACTTGTTCCATTTCGCGGTCAATTTGTCAAATTTATCCAAAACCTTATCCTTAAAAAGTCTGAATCCACTCATTCCATCATCTATTAAATACATTATGAAGAGAAGTGTGTATAGTAAATTATAACTTCTTTAAATTTAATCTTACCCTATTTTAATGATCAGTTTCTCTACTGAGGGCATGCAGACTTTTTTAACTCCGTGGGCCCCTGGCTCATAATTAGATTTGATGAGTTTTGCATTCTCCAAGATTTTCACCTGAGCACTAATATTGGCTTCAGTTTGACCGAGTTTCTCTGCGATCTGGCTGACATCCAAGTTTTGTATTCGTAATAATTTGAGAATTTTCCAGCGTGTTTTGGAGGCTAATGCTTTGGCAATAACAGATATATTCGCATCCGTCACGATTAGCTCTACTGGTTCAGACATAAAATTACACCTTATCAGAAAAGGGATTTTATCTAAACAAATCTTTGATAGATTTATTCTTTTATTGTTTATTTTAACAGCTTTTTGTTTATTTTAAAAAGTGATTGAAATCAACCTTAAAGATCTTTCTCGAAGTCAATAGCAGCAACCTCTAACTCGAGGAAGTTGGGGCTTTTCGAGAGCCGTTGTCTCACTTTTACGAACACAGGAAATTTTGTAGCAGCGCCTACGACCAATACTTCACCAGTAGGTAGGCTAGAAATAAGATCAACTGTTTCCTTGGTAATTTGTTCTGAGGATTTTTTAATATGGTCCAAATCATAAGGATTGGTAACACGCCCAATAATGTGAGTTCCGCACTGACTTAAAACGGTTGTCGAGAGGTGGACGGGGCGCTGGCTCAAGACTAATAGGGACGCGCCGAATTTGCGTCCCTCACGCGCAAAGGTTTCTATGATCGAGCGGGAGATAGCAGACTTTTTTGCGGAGTCAGGGCAAAATTGGTGCGCCTCTTCTAAAATAAAGACGAAAGGTGGTACTTTGTTCTGCTTTCTTAGATTAAATAAGCGCCTTGCCAAATAGGTAATGATTATTTGTTTTTTTCGGAGGCGAGTAGTTTCGGAGAGATCGATAATTAAGGCATGCCCAGGTTTAATTGACGCCTCTAACTTCGGGTTCTCATAATCTTCGAAGATATGTAATGCCTGGAGTTCAAAGAGCCAGCTCAACAAAACTTCTTTCGTTTTTACGTTGATATTTTCTTTCAGCTCAATTTGAGCCATTAAATCCCTCAAAGAATAGGCAGTATTGGGATTCGCCCTCCGAAAATCATCCATAATGTGTGTTAACTCACGAAATTGAGGACCTGACATCTGTGGAATGAATTCAGCAAATTGACCTGTACTCAATCTTGTAGTATTTAATGTAAAGTGCGAACTTCTTACAACTGTAACTCGGTCGGAAAAGTCATCACCGTCATGATCAGTAGCTGCAAACGACGTGTATTCCCCATGAACATCAAGAATGACAATCCCCAAGCGACCTAACTCTTGCTTACGATTCAAGAGTTCTTCGATGAGGATGGAAGTGGTGTAGGACTTTCCCGCCCCGGACATTGCAAGGATGGCAATATGTTTCTGAAAGAGTTTGGTTAAATTAAAATCCGCAAGAATATTTTCATGGTAGCAGATCTTTCCAAGCGTGAGACCATTTGGATCTAATCCAATTAAATCCGAAAGAATCGATTCATCAACAAGATATACTTTGTCACCGGGCGATGGAGGAAAACTAACTCGGGTTAAGTTTTTTTGATTGAATAATCCAAGTGGCTTGGCAAATCCTATAACATATTCCCACCGATCCGCTGGAAAAATCGCCGAAAGTGGGAGTCCGCCTCGCTCATATTCACTGACAGCCTCGGCATGATCAAAATATCGGTTAGTTTTGATGATATTTTCAACCATTGCCACCAGAATACCCATTGAATTTAGTTGAATAAATTGCCCCTTCTGGATAGGAATTGCTTTGTGATTATTTTCTTTCAAAACAAAACTAAAGTGGTTAACTGCAGGACCATTATTCGTGGCGATTACTGTTCCAATTTCCCGACCTGCCAACTACACCACCATAGATTTTACCAAAAAAGAGTATTTAAACTCATATTCATATTGAGGGAGGATTTCCTAAAAAATGTGATGAAATTTTGTCGGTAAAAGAGGTTAAGTTCAGAATTAGTAAATATTTGAAAGATTTAAAAAAATAAAAAAAAAAGATAAATAGTTGATTTATTACATTTCTATACCGAATTCTTCACCAGCAATCTCAATGAGAGATCGGAGTTTCATCGCTTTTGCCATTTCCCCGATGATTTTCAAGTCCCCTGCCATATAAGCGGAGGCTGCATCTGTTTCACCGGTGAAAAGATTTTTCCCGACTTCTTCTGTCATTTCAAGGGTGACATCTGCATCATCCTTGACGCCTTCTCCAGCAGAAAGTTTGCCGTCGGCAATGACAATATAAGCCTCAACTGCACCAGGAACATTGAATTGGATCGTTGTATCTTCGGTATCTTCCAACTCATCAACTAAGTCTTCGTTGGTTGTTGCAATTTCTTCGAGTGCTTTCAAGAACATTGGTAGATCTTTCGCATCGAAGTCTTTTGATTCAAGTTTAGCTTTTACATCATCAACTGCGCCCATATTTAAAACCTCATTCTAATTTTAATTGTCAATTAAAATGCTTTTTAAGTTTGAAGGAAAACGTAATTCCCTTCACAGTCTAATCAGTATAATGAGGATGTATAAAAATATTATGCAAGAATTTTAGGGGAAATTGAATAAAATTCAGTTTCATCTAGTTCCAAGAAGAATGAGTAAGTATAAGGTTCAAATTTGTTACTCGCTAAGGGGCTTTCACTTAGATGAACTTTTATTAGGGCGAATAGTGAGTTTTTATTTGAAGGAAAAATTAAATTTATAGCTAATGCATTCTATTCAACAAAGATTGGGCTAGGTTGAGATAAATGAAGATAGCTTATATTGGTGCGGGGTCGTTTCGCTTCGGTTATGGCTTATTTAAGAATCTTTGTGTTGTGGCGAAAACATTACCGATAGATATTTGTTTGATGGATATAAAAGAACCCATACTTGGGGTGATGGCGAAGTTTCTCAAGCGGATGCGCAAGGATCATAAAGTAGAGGATATGATCAAAGTCCGAACGACAACTGACCGCCGTCTGGCCTTAGAGAATGCAGATGTTGTCTTTAATTCCATTGCCGTTGGGATGCAGGACAGTGATTTTTACGATATTCACATCCCCCAAAAGTTTGGCATTCCACAAAACACCGGCGATACAGTCGGTCCTGGCGGCATCTTTCGCACGCTCCGTTGTGTCCCCGTAGTCCTAGATTTCATCAAAGATCAGGCCGAAATCTGTCCAGATGCCTTACACATTAACTTTACCAATCCTCAGGATGTAATAGTTCACGCCGCACGACAGCATTATCCCCAAGTTGAAACTTGTGGTTTTTGCCATGAACTTTTTGGGGGTATGAAAACAATCCACCAACTTTTGAGAAAGCTTGGGCGGAAAGAGATCCAAAATTGGGAGCATATGGATATATCTTATGCTGGAGTCAATCATTTCGCATGGCTCTTTTCCTGCAAGTATGAAGGCGAGGATCTTTATCCCCTGCTCCGTGAGAACGCTGAAATTGGCGGAAAAAAGGTTGGGCGCCCATTTAATTTTCATCTTCTCCAGAAACACGGTTATTTCTGTTACCCCGGATCCCGTCATATCGCTGAATTCATGCCAGAGTATTACAACTTCTTTAATCATCTACATATTGCCAAGAAATGGAAAATGCCAAAATTGCGCTGGGTGTGGTTTTTCCGAGCAGCCCGTCGCCTCGTATACTGGTATTACCGCCAAGTTGGGCGTGGATTCCTCCCGAGTCCTAGAATCACCACAAAGGGTGAAAGAGTAAATCAGATTATTATGGGGTGGCTCGAATCCAAAGCTTACTCGACTGAACCGCCTCATCGGTATTTACCTTTAATTTTTCCCAATAAGGGGAAGAAATACGTAACCAATCTCCCAGAAGACTGTGTTTTGGAACTCACTGGTTATTTTAAGGATGGACGTGCGGTAGCAAAACCAATGGGTAAGCTCCCTGAAGAAGTTGCTGGTTTTTTGCGTGTCCACGCGGAAAATACCTCTAAATTTGTAGATGCGGCGCTCTCTGGTGACCCAGATGTCCTTCTTAAAGCCTTTCTGGCAGACCCCATGTGCCAATTCATTGAAGATGAAGATGCCCTCGAAGATCTGATGTGGAATATGTTGTATTATGAACAGCGCTGGCTCCCCAAATTTAAGGAAAGTATTCCTAAGGAAGAGGATGTACAGAAACTGAAGCATTTTGTAAGCAAAGAGGACCTGAAGAATAATAAAGTAGCACGCAAAGTAAAATGGGAACCTAAAGCGTCGTTGAAGGAAAAAGCCTTTTTTATAGAATAGTCAATCTCGTGTTTCGATTAGAGAACAAAAAAATAAAAAAATTCACAAAAAAAAAGAAAAAGGATTTACGTCCTAACTCTTAAATTTCAAAGCCAAATTCTTCGCCAGCGATCTCAATGAGAGATCGGAGTTTCATCGCTTTTGCCATTTCACCAATGATTTTCAGATCCCCTGACATATAAGCAGAGGCTGCATCTGTTTCACCGGTGAAAAGATTTTTACCGACTTCTTCTGTCATTTCAAGGGTAACATCAGCATCGTCAATTGAGCCTTCTTTAGCTGTGAGCTTACCATCCTTAATTTGGATATAAGCTGTGACAACGCCAGGAACATTGAACATGATGGTAACATCTTCTGTATCTTCTAATTCATCGATCAAATCTTCGTTAGAACCAGCAATCTCTTCGAGAGCTGCTAAGAAGATTGGCAAATCCTTTGCATCAAACTCTTTTGATTCAACTTTGGCCTTTACATCATCAACTGCGCCCATTATTAAAACCTCATCAAATATTTTAAAAGAAATTACATTTTTTGTAAATTCTATTTGAACGAACACTTGAATGATATATAAAAATATTACTCAAAACTGAATATTATTCAGTTTATCTTTGTAGACTCATCCTAAAAAGTAGATGAGTTGATCCGTTTATTTCATAAAATATCAATTAATTCAGAGAGTTCTTTCTCTATTTTGAGCACGTTTTCCTTTGCGGACATGAGCAGCTGACTTTTTCCGTATCGGCGAATCCAGAGATCGAAGCGGTCATTTACTGACATTTCTTGGGTACCTTTCATAATTTTATCTGTGTAGCAGACGATCTTTTCCTCGATCGATTCAGGGTGAAAATCATTGAGTGAATGAGTTTCAGCAATACGGGCAATGGGTTCGGAAAATCCGTGGTTCCTAATGATTTGCCCGCCTAGCTCTGCATGATGAATACCCTGTGCCCTAATTCGTCCAATGTCATGTAAAAGTGCGCCCAACTCGACTATCTCGATATTTACAGGATGCCCCGCTGCCTGAATCCTCTCGGCAATCGCAACTGCCTTCTCAGCAACGGCGACGGAGTGTTGAATGATATGTTCAGGTAACCCTAAATCTCGGAGCAGGGCTAGCGCATCCTTCGGTGTCATGATTCTCATCGTTTAATACTATACTATACTTTGCCGCTCCAGAATCGTTCTAACTTCCCAAGCTACCGGGGTTACTACCAATTACTACCTAGCAACCCAATTAAAAATATTACTCTGAATGTTGGGTTATTAGTTGAGGTAGGTAACGCCTAGGTGGAGTAACAACGGTTCTGAGGGCTTTATAAATATACTTTTTCCATTCTTTAAAATTATACTGTACATTGCAGTTCCAGAAACGCTTCAACTCCCCAAGCTACCGGGATTACCACCGAGCAACCCGTTTAATAATATTTCGCAAAATACTGGGTTTTAAAGTAAGCTATACAATGCTTGGACCGGGACGCCGCGCTGCTGAGGGCTATAGGTGGTTCAAGAGATGTTGCAAAGAAAGTCACCGAAATCGTCGATGGTAGTTAGGGCTACCGTCCAGCTACCAATGCAAGACAGCAATCCGTCTAAAACGCGGTGCTCACCTCCA